>NZ_LXYF01000051.1:0-51138 GCF_002894065.1 Sphingobium sp. SA916 | reverse complement strand
ATGGGGACACGGAAAATGCTGGCCGCCATTGCAACATAAGGGGAGAGCCTCGCTCAACGCACTCGCATATCTTCGCCCACATGCCTTCAAGCGCCGTACGCCGTTTTTACACAGTCTGGGTCATGAACTGCCATCGGCGCGGCATGCTCCTGCGGAGGAATCCGCAGGAGACAAGCGGCTCGCGAGAGTAAGGTGCGGCCTTTGGATGGTCGCCCGCCGACCACCGCCCCTTACCGCCGTCACCGGCCCGACAAGCCATCGATGGCGGCCCAGCCGGAAGCGCCGATTGCCTTCAGCATATGCCGATGCGCCGCGTTCACCCCGCCCAGGGCGATTACCGGCATTGGAGCAAGCCGGGCCAGGGCGGCGAAGCCCGCTCGCCCCAATAGGGGTGAACCGGGGTGCGAGCGCGTCGGGAAGAGTGGCGAGAGCAGGATGATATTTGCTCCATAGCGCACGGCTTCCGCCATCTCCCGCCCATCATGCACCGGCCTGCTGTGGAGCAGCGCCTTTCCTGCCCGCCGCCGGTCACGTCCGTGCCAGCCATCGGCACGCCAGGCCTGCGCCTGCGCCGCCGTGCCGCCCAGCATCAGCACCAGCCGCCGCCTTCGGGCAATCCGGGCGATCCGATCGAACAGGGCGCGCCGCTCCGCCGCGGCCGTGCGATAGTGCCGGAATATGACTCCCGCCTTCCCCTTGGGCAGACGGGCGACAGCAGCCAGCAGGGCGGGCTCCCCGATGCGTTCGTCGGTCATCAACCAGATCGTCGGCAATTTTTTGCGGTGGCGGCGTTGCATGGCCATCGCCTATAGCAGCCGCCATGACGACCGACAGCATCGAAGCCGCAGACCGGCTGGCCGCGAACCGATTGGCCGAGATACACGACGCCATGGGCCGCGCCGCCCGCCTTACCGGCCGCACCGCCGACGACATCACCCTGATCGCCGTGTCGAAGACGCAGGCGGCGGACGCCATCCGCCCGTTGATCGCGGCAGGCCAGCGGGTCTTCGGGGAAAATCGCGTGCAGGAAGCGGAAAGCAAATGGCCTGCCCTGCGGGAGGAGCATGAGGGCCTTCAACTGCACCTCGTCGGTCAGCTCCAGTCGAACAAGGCGGCCGACGCGGTCGCCCTGTTCGATGTCATCCATTCGCTCGACCGGCCGTCGATGCTGACGGCGCTGGCCAAGGCCATGGACGCGGCGGACAGGCGGGTGCCCTGCTTCGTGCAGGTCAATATCGGTGCGGAAGCGCAAAAGGGCGGTTGTCCGATTGCCGACGTGCCCGCGTTGATCCGATCGGCCCGGGACGCGGATATTCCGCTGCTGGGCCTGATGTGCGTGCCGCCGGCCGACATCGAACCCGCGCCCTTCTTCGCGCTGCTCGCCAAGATGGCGCGGGAGGAGGGGATGGAACAGCTCTCCATGGGCATGTCGGGGGATTATGAAACCGCGATCATGCTGGGCGCTACGCACATCCGCGTCGGCACGGCCCTGTTCGGGGAGCGCCCTGCCGCTCGCCCGGCACCGGGGAGCGGCAGGGGCATGATCAGAAACTCCCGCGAAGGGTGATGCCGTAGGTGCGGGGATCGCCCAGATAGGCGGAGATCAACTGGTTCGCCATCGGTGCGCCCAGGGCGAACTGGCCGGTGGTCGAGGTGGACGGGCTGCTCGACTGTAGCGGGCTGCTGAAGGCGACCTGGCTATAGTCCTGGTTGAAGATGTTCTGGCCCCAGAATTCAACCGCCCAACGCTGCTGCGGCCCGCGAATGCCGACACGGGCATTGAACACCGCATAGCCGTCCTGCCGCTTTTCGGGGAACAGGTCCGAACCGGTGTTGAAGTCGCTGCTCATGCGCCCGTCGATATAGAAAAGCGCCGACAGGCCGTTGGAGCCGAGCGAAGGCGTCCAGGACGCGCTGACCGTCGTCACGACTTCCGGCGCCTGGGAGTTGATCGAACCCGGCAGCAGGAACAGCGCCGGATCGAGCGGCACCGTTCCGTCGCCGCTGCCGACCAGGCGGTTGGCGAATTTGGCGCGGGCATAGGTGAAGCCCCCCGCGACACGCACATTCCGCACCGGGGTTGCCGACAGTTCCAGTTCCACGCCCTGGCTGATCAGGCCGGGTCCCACATCCCCGCCTGCGCAGGTCCGCGCCGCCGTCAGCGCGCCGTCGCAGCCATTGATGTTCTGGACGACGAAGCTGGTGCCGTTGAAGGTGTTCAACTGGAAATTCTTGAACTCCTGCCGGAAGGCGGCGATGTTCGCGCTCCATTTGGGCTGGGTATATTTCAGGCCCACTTCGAACGCATCGACCTTTTCAGCGGCGAAGCGCAGGCTGGTGACGTCGGCATTGGTGCGCGGCGCGAACACGGCCGGCACCGCGTTCAGGCCCGTCGATCCGAGCTGGAAGCGGTCGAGATTGTAGCCGCCCGCCTTATAGCCCTTCGAATAGCTGCCATAGACCAGCAGTTCGTCGATCGGCTTCCATGACAGGACGGCGGTGCCGGAAAACTCCCCATCGCTGATCTTGTCATTGAGGTCGAGCGCGTTCAGCCCGGTCGATCCGTTGCCGAGACAGCCCAGGGTCAGGATGCCGCCCGCCAGGGCCGCCGCGCTGCCGAGCTGCGCATTGGTCGCGATGGCGGGCAGGCTGGAGGCCTGCAAGGCCGCGCAGGTGGCGTTGTTATTGTTGAGGTCCGCCGAGAAACGCTTGCTCTCATGGGTGTAGCGAAGACCCAGCGTCAGATCGAGCTGCTTTGCGATATGGATGATATTATGGGTGAACAACGCCCAATTCTCGCTCTTCTGATGGTAGAGCGAGGCAATGTCGCCGGTGCCCGACGGGATCGCCGCCAGCGCGCGGAGACCATTGCCCAGGCCGGTCGAAATCGCCCCGGCCTGCAAGGCTGGAACGCCGGCAAGGACAAGGCCGCCGTTGAGCTGCGCCTGCGTGCCGGCGATCAGCGCCTGCGTCGCAAGCCCGCTGCCGCAAGCGGCAAGCTGCGCCGCCGTCAAATTGCTGTTGACGCCTGCCCCCGCCATCAGGCGGCAGGCGGCAAAGCGGCCATAGTCCGCGCCGAAGACGATATTATCCTCCAGCGTCAGCTTTTCATGCGCATAATAGCCGCCGACCAGCCAGTCGAGCACATCGTTGAAGGCCGATCCCTGCGCCCTGAGTTCCTGGGTGAAGGTCCTGAACTGGCGATAGGTGTTGGGATCGCGGTAGAGCAGGTCGGCCCCGCTATAGTCGTAATCGCCATAGTCCTGGCTCTTGTAATCGCGATAGGCGGTTATGCTGGTCAGCTTGGCGCCGCCCAGATCATAATTGATCTCGCCTGAAACGCCCCAATCCTTGAGCTTGCTCACATAATTCCGGCCAGCCGTGATGGTGAGGTCGCGGTCATAGGGATCGGCGGCAAAGACGCTGCCCTGCCCCGCCAGAATGGCGGCGATCCGGTTGAAGGGCGCCGTGCTGTAGCCCCCGCCGGCGACCGGACGGCGTTCCCGCGTCTCCATATAGGCGGCGCCGCAGCAGCTTTCGTCGCGATGGGTATAATCCCCGATGAGGCGGATGGAGAGCGCGTCGTTCGGCTCGAACAACGCCTGCCCGCGCAGGAAATAGCGGTCGCGGTCATTGGTTTCCCCGACCTTGGCGCCGCTGGCGTTCACCAGATCGTAGAAGCCGTCGCGCCTGGACCAGACGCCGTCAAGGCTCAGCGCCAGCTGATCGCTGATCGGCCCGGTGATGCGGCCGGCAAGGCGCCAATAATCATAATTGCCGTAAGTGATCTCCGCCTTGCCCGCGAGCTTGAACTCGGGCGCCTTGCTGATGATGTTGATGAGGCCGGCGGAGGCGTTGCGCCCGAACAGCGTGCCCTGGGGACCGCGCAGCACCTCGACCCGCTCGATCTCACCCAGTTCGTTGAGGCCGGCGCCGGTGCGCGAGCGATAGACGCCGTCGATGAACACCGCGACCGAGCTTTCCAGCCCCGGATTGTCGCCCACCGTGCCGATACCGCGGATGCGGGCAGAGGCATTGGCCTCTGTCCCCGTGGAGGACAGCAGCAGCGAAGGGGCGAGCTGGTTGAGCGCGCGAATATCCGTCGCGCCGCTATTCTGCATCGCCTGCGCCGTCACGGCGGACACGGCGATCGGCACGTCCGACAGCGGGCTGGCGCGCCGGGTGGCGGTGACGATGATGTTGACGCTTTCCGGATCGACCGCGGTTCCGCCGTCCTGCGCCCATGCGACCGGAACGCTGCTGCCCAATGCAACGGCACCGACAGAAATCAGCCAAAGGCTCTTCTTCATGATGATGCTCCCTCTCCTTATCCGCGCGGCTTTGCGTCGCGTCGAATTATTGTCGAACTATGCTGCCACAGCAGGATGAAGGCAAGATATGCCTGCTTTTCAGAGGCTTTGATCCCCCATGGTGACCGGATTCTCATGCACTGTCACCTAAAGGAGACAGCTTAAATTCCGGTTTCCGTTACGTCCGCCTAAGCAATGGGAAAACGCAGCAGCCGGCCGGCGACCGGCACCAGGGCGGCCGCGCCCGATCCCATCACCCGGCGAATCTCGCCATGACCGGCATCGAGGCCGCCCGTCAGGGCGCCAAGAGCAGGCAGAATCAATTTGGTCCGCGATCCGACGAAGCAGCGCCGCGACACATGGCGTCCGCGCACGGACAGGCGGAACTTGGGGTGGAAATGCCCTGAAATTTCCGGCCGGGGGTCGGCAGGGTCCGCCTCATGCCGCAGCCAGATGCCGTCCACCTGCATGTCCGTGCGACGCGTGCCGCCGGGCGTCCGCGCCATGCCGGCATCGTGATTGCCGGTGATCCAGACCCAGTCGAGCCTGTCCGTCAACACGGCCAGTCTTGCCCGCGCCGCCGGATCGAGCCGGGCCGCGCCATCGGCATCGTGAAAACTGTCGCCCAGCGACCAGACGGCCCGCGCGCCCGTCCGTTCCACCAGCATCTCGATCATGTCCAGCGTCGCCTGGCTGTCATGGGGCGGCAGGAACTGCCCGGATCGGGCGAACCAGCTTGCCTTTTCGAAATGCAGGTCGGCCACCAGCAGGGCGGAGCGCGCCGGCCAGAACAGCGCAGCCTCCGCCAACGCCAGAAAATCATGACCCGCGAACGAAAGGGGAACCATGGCCTGCCTATGCCCCCTTGCCCCGCCGCTTTCAAGAGGGCAGCGAAGCGGCTATGGGCGCTGCCATGGAATCCGCTTTCACCATTGCCGCGCTTTACCGTTTCGCGGCCTTTGCCGATCCGGAGGCGATTGCCCGCGATTTGCGCCTGCTCTGCGCCGACCTTGGCACCTGCGGCACGCTGATCGTCGCCGGGGAGGGGATCAACGGCACGGTCGCGGGGAGCGAGAGGGCGATTGCGGCGCTGGTCGCGCATATCCGGGCATATCCGGGCTGCGCCGATCTCGACGTCAAATATGCCCATGGCGACAGCCCGCCTTTCGCCCGGATGAAGGTGAAGGTGAAGGCGGAGATCGTGACGCTGGGCGCGGGCGATCTCGACCCGGCGCATCAGGCGGGCAGGCATCTCGATCCGGCGGAATGGAACGCCCTGATAGCCGATCCGGACACGGTCGTGATCGACACGCGCAACGCCTATGAAGTGTCGGTGGGCAGCTTCGAAGGGGCGATCGATCCCGGCACCCGCTCCTTCCGCGATTTCCCGGCCTGGTTCGACGATTTTGCCGAAAAGCTGCGCGAGGAGGGCCGCACGCCGCGCATCGCCATGTTCTGCACCGGCGGCATAAGATGCGAGAAATCGACCGCGCTGGTCAGGGCCCGCGGTTTTGAGGAGGTCTATCATCTGCGCGGCGGCATTCTGCGCTATCTGGAGGAAATGCCCGAAGAGGACAGCCTTTGGCAGGGCGCCTGCTATGTGTTCGACGAGCGCGTGGCGGTGGGCCATGGGCTGAAGGCGGGCGATTATGTCACCTGCCGGGCCTGCGGCTTGCCGCATGTGCGGGACGCCGCGCATGATTGCGCGGCGGACGGGTCGGGCGTCTGGCCGCACAGGAACCAGGGCTGAAGGACCAGGGCATAGCGTGATCCCGCCTTCGCAGGAGCAGCTTGCGCTTCACCGGGCCGGCGTTTCGACCAGTTCCGCTATCTCGAACGCATAGCGTTTCCAGCCGCGCATCCGCGCGCCTTCTTCCGCCGCCGTCCGCTTCCTCTTCGCCTCGGCCAGCGAGCGGCTGTGGCCCCAGAAGACCTCCGTCCTGCCATTCTCCAGTATCGCGACGATGCGCCAATAATGGGTGAAGGCGTCCGCCGTGGGCCCGATGGTCTTCACATAGCCGTCCGGCATCGTCGCCGTCAGATAGCGCTTCTTCCTGCCCATGGGCCTGTCACCCGACGAAGCGGTGCAGCGCGGTCCCATGGGCGCGCAGCCAGGCCCGCGCAGGCCGGGGGTCTTCGCCCAATATCCGCTTGTGGGCCGCGTGAAAGGCAGGGCTGTGATCCATGTGCAGCAGATGCGCCAGCTCATGCGCCACGGTCGCCCGGCGCACCTCCGGCGGGCAGAGGATCAGCCGCCAGCTATAGCGGATCGCCCCGCTGGAGGCGCAGCTCGCCCAGCGGCTGCGCGGATCGCCAATGCCGACCGACGCCACGATCAGCCCATTGTCCCGCGCCATTTCATGGCTTTCGGTCTCCAGCACGGCCTTCGCCCGCATCTTGAGCCAGCGCAGCACCCGCGACCCGACTGATTCCGCCGCGCCGCCCAGCAGCAGCCGGTCGCCCTCCAGCCGGATCGTGCGGGAAGCGCCTTCGACCCAGCAGATGCGCACCTCCCGCCCCTCCAACGGAAAGACGGCGCCATCGCACAGCATCACCTGCGCTGGCTGCCGCGCCATTTGCGAGCGGACCCAGCCTTCATGTTTCTGCGCCCAGCCGAGCGCCCGCTTCAGATTGGCGCGGGTCGGCAGCGACAGCCGCAACTCCCCCCGCGCTTGGTCCAGCGACAATCGATAGGCCTTGGCCCGCGCCGACCGGCGGACCCGCACCGGAACGGCGATGCCGTCGATCAGGATTTCGGCGTCAGAGTTCTCTGTCGACAAGATGGTTTTCCCAATCGCCGGCGTCGGCTTCCGCAATGGTCCAGCCGCGCACGGACTCCTGGGCCCGGTGCACCGCCTCGCGGTCGCCGCAGATCAGATAGTGCCATTCGGGCAATGGCTTGCCCTCGCCCCGCAGCCGATAGGCGCAGGTGCGCGGCAGCCAGCTTATCGTCTTCACCTTGGCGGGGGTCAGCCGCACGCAATCGGGCACGAAGCGGCGGCGTTCCTTATAGTTGGTGCACTGCCCGCTATGCCGGTCCAGCAGGCGGCAGGCGACATTGGTGGGGTAGATGCGCCCCGTATCCTCATCCTCGGCCTTGTGCAGGCAGCATTTGCCGCAGCCGTCGCACAGCGCTTCCCACTCCGCGCGGTCCAGTCTGTCGAGGGGCTTTTCCCAGAAGTCCAACCGTCACTTCACCCATTTTTCGAGGAAGGCCGTCACCCTGGCGGGATCGCCCTCATCCACATCCGGCGTTCCCGGATCGTCCACCGGCACCAGCGCGACCGGCGCGCCGTCGCCCCCAAAAAGATAGGGCGTGCGGCTGTGGCTGACCAGATAGCCGCTTGCGCCCTTCGCCTCTTCCTTATTGTAGAGCACGACGAAATCCTTCGCCACCCTGGCGATCTCGTCAGGGGTGCCGGTCAGGCCGATCAGGCGCGGATGGAAGGCCGCGACATAGGTTTTGAGGACGGCGGGCGTGTCCCGATCCGGATCGACGCTGATGAAGATCGGCTGGACCTTTGCGGCGAGCGCCGGTTTATCCTTCTCGAACTTCGAAAAGCCCTGCATGATGCGTTGCAGGTCGATCGGGCAGACATCGGGGCAATAGGTGTAGCCGAAATAGACCAGCCGATACTTGCCCTTGAAATCGTCCCAGCGAACCTTCTTCCCGTCCTGATCGGTCAGGGTGAAGGGCGCGCCGATGCTGGCCCCGTGCAGATCCCCCTGGGCGCTTTCATCGCCGCTTGATGCATTGCCCCCGGCCCCCATATTACAGGCTGCCAGCAGGGCGGTCAGCGGCAGGGCGAGCGAAATCAGCGCTTTGTTCATGGCGCCGCCAGCCATGCCCTGCTATGGCCCGATTTGCAAATCCCAACGGGGCTATGGACATAATGACAGGACGTTTTCCGGCTTTGATGGGCCTTGGCCGTGCCGCCGCTCTGGCCCTGGCGCTGCTGTCGCCGGTCGCGGCGCAGGCGCAGTTTTCCGACAATTACAATTTTCTGAAGGCGGTCAAGGATGCCGACGGGCAGAAGGTGACCGACCTGATCCAGAAGCCGGGATCGACCGTCATCAACAGCCGCGACGTGACGACGGGCGATACCGCGCTGCATCTGGTCGTCGCGCGGCGGGACAATACATGGCTGACCTTCCTGCTCGCCAAGGGCGCGAACCCGAACCTGACCGACAATAACGGCAACACGCCGCTGATGGACGCGGTGCAGGCCCGGTTCGAGGAAGGCGTGCGCAGCCTGCTGACCTATAATGCGCAGGTGGACAAGGCGAATGGCAGCGGCGAGACGCCGCTGATCCGGGCGGTGCAGCTTCGCGACGTGGCGCTGGTCCGGCTGCTGGTCGCGCAAGGCGCCAATCCCGACAAGCGCGACACGATCGCCGGCATGTCGGCGCGGGACTATGCGGAGCGCGACGCCAGGACGCCGGGGCTGGTGGAAGCGCTGAGCGCTGCGAAGACGAAGACCGCGCCCAAGGGACCGGTGCAGGGGCCGGTGTTCTGATTTTTTCCTGAAGCGAACATCAGACGATGCGTGTTCCTGCGCAGGAGCACGTATCGCTTAAGGGGAATGTCGCGGGAGATCAGACTACCACCCCAGTTCCGCGGCATGATCCGGGTCCGCCAGCGCCGTCAGCCGCCTGGCCGCCCGCCTAGCAAAGCGCAGTGTTTCCGCCTTGCGCCGCGCGGCCGCCAGCGGCTCCATGGGTGCGGGGCGCACCAGTTCGGCGTCATATTGGTCCGCGACGATCAATCCCGTCCGTCCCGGCCATAGCGCCTCGCTCTCGAACAGCGACAGGTCGAAGCCCGACGGCACGGCCCAGAAATAGCGGTCGCAATAATCGAAATAGTCGGGCCATTTCATGTCGCCCAACAGGTCGGCGCGGCTGCACTTGATCTCTACAATGGTGATCCGACCCGCCCCGTCCAGCGCCATGATGTCGGCGCGCCGGCCATTGGGCAGCGGCACTTCCAATATCCCGCTCATGTCATGCCGGAAGAACAGGCGCAGCGTGCCCCGCGCCACGGCCAGAGCCGTGCCGTCCGTGAGGGGCGAACAACTGTCGGAAAGATCGGATTCCATGTCCCGTTCTTAGAACAGGAAGGGAACAAAAGGAAAGGGCCGATTCAGGATCGCCCGAACCGGCCCTTCTTCACCCCCTGCGCGCCCGGCGCGAAACGGTCAGCGATAGAAGACGTGATTGTCTATCGCGGCGAGTTGGCGCTTGCCCCAGCCGGGCGAAACCCGACGGGCGTGGAAATAGAGCGCACCCTCTGCCTTGCTGTCCCAGCTATCGTCCATCGCGATCTGGGCGATGGCGACGGCCTCGCGCCAGCTTTCGCTGCCCAGGCGGATCGACGGCATGCCATTGCCGCGCACGAAGCTGAACTGGCCGGGCTGATAGACGACGCCGCACAGGCTGTCGGCAAAGCGGCCGGACCGGGCGCGATTGATGATGACGCGGGCAACGGCCAACTGGCCTTCCAGGCTTTCGCCCTTGGATTCGAAATAGACGGCGCCGGCCAGGCACTTCATGTCGCCGGAAACATCCTCAGCCGCGCCCTGCGCGTCCACGAGGGCGGCGAGATTGTCGGCCTTCACATCGGCGCTGTCGGAAAGGGGAGCCAGCGGCTGCACGACTTCGCGCGGCGCGGCGAAAGTGACGGCGGGCGTGGCGCCGGCCGGAGCTGCATTCAGCTCATTGCTTCCCGGAAGGGAAAGGACCGACGGAGCCGCCTCGGAAGCGCTCGACATGTCGGCCGCGGTAACCGCCGCTGTGGCGGAAAGGGAAAATGCCGCGAAGATCGCAGCCTTCAGACGAAAACTCATTACAGCTCAAAATCGTGCGGTTCTTGGCCGGGAACGTCAAAAAACCCCTAAAACACGACGTTCGGCCGCCCCCCGTCTGCGTGTTTACCGCATCCGCCCCCCATGGACGAAAACCGGCAACCTGCGCGTTGAAAGCGTCGGAGGCCTGTGCCCGCGCGCGGAAAATGAGTCAACGATCAACAGATCGTTTCAGCGGCGAACCGTTCCGCATCCGCGATGTCGAGTTCAATGACCCACAGATCGGGGTCCGATCCGCGCCGGCGCGCAAGATATTGAGCCATGGCCTCGGCCCCCTTTTCCGGGTCCGGGCCGCAGCGGGTGAGGCGATAGCCGCCCGCATAATCAGGAACGCGTTCGAACAGTCCCTGTTCCCGGCCATTTTCCAGCGCCTGGAGCAGGATCACGCCGCTGACGGCATCGCCCTTCACCAGCACCGTGGCAAAGCCGCCCGCCGCGGCGCAGCGGCGCATCAGGACACCGACCAGCATCGCGCTGGTCAGCCGCGCGTCGGATGGGTCAGCCGGCATAGCCCGGCAGGGAGGAGAGGGGGAATTGCGACCGCATGAAGGTGCCGGTGCCGCGCCCGACCTCCTCGCCGTCGGCGTCGATCAGGCTGGCCTCCGCCACATAGACGCGCCGCTTTCCGCTGATCCAGCGCCCTTCGGCCCGAATCCGGCCCGGCCCGATCGGGCGGGTGAACAGCAGGTTGAAGCTGGTGGTCAGCAGGAAGCGATCGCTGACCAGGCTGTTGGCGGCGTAGAAGGCCGCATCGTCCAGCATCTTGAAATAGACCGTGCCGTGCACCGCGCCGGCCGCATGGAACTGCGTCTCGTCCACGTCGAAATGGATGATCGACCGGCCTTCTTCCGGAATCGTCAGTTCCGACCGGAACAGCCGGTTGATCGGTGCGGAACGGTAGAGGGACTCCAGCGCCCGGAAATGCGCCTGCTCCCCGCTGGGCAAGGCGCTGGCGGCGGAACCCGGATCAGGCAGCGTCACGCGCCTCGCCACCGGCGAGCAGGGCATGGAGCGCCGCCGTCGACTTGGCGCCGCGCAGCCGGGCGATCTGCCCCTCGTCACGCAGGTAGCGCGAAACGCGGGCCAGGGTCTTCAGATGTTCGGCGCCGGAATCCACCGGAGAGAGCAGCGCGAAGACGATGTCCACCGGCGCTTCGTCCACAGCGTCGAAAGGAACCGCCGGATCGAGCAGCACCACCACCCCGCACATTTTCTGAAGGCCGGGAATCTTCGCATGGGGAATCGCGACTCCGCCCCCAAAGCCGGTCGAGCCCAGTTTCTCACGCTCCAGCAGCGCCTCCGCCACCGGATCGGCAGCCAGGCCGTAGGCCTGCGCAGCCAAGGCCGCAACCTTCTGAAACAACTGCTTCTTGCCGTTCACCGAAAGGGCGGTGCCCAATGCATCCGGTGCGACGATATCGTTGAAATGAACCATGCCGAATCCCAGCCGAGCCGCGCCCAGCTTCGGAAAAATGACGCAATGCCCGGATCTTTAAAGTCCGGCCCCATAGGCCGCCAGCGGATCGAGGTCAACCGGCGGCCGGGGGAAGGCGATCAGCCCAGGCGGGGCTCTACCCAGCCGATGGTCCCGTCCTGCCGCCGATAGACCATGTTGTACGCCGCCGTCCCGGCATTGACGAACAGCAGCGCATTGGTGTTGCGCAGGTCGAGCATCATCACCGCGTCCGACACGCTGGCTTCGGGAATGTCGACCCGGGTTTCCGCCACGATCAGCGGCGCTTCGGCCGGGTCCTCTTCATCGGCCGGGGACGCGAAAATCGTGTAGCCGGCGCCGTCCAGTTCATCGGCGCCATATCCATTGGCCCGGCTGGCCTCCGCCGCCGCGGCCTGCGCGCTGCGGTCCTTCAGACGGCGCAGATAGCGGCGCAACTGCTTCTCGATCCGTTCGGCCGCCTGATCGAAGGCAGGATGCGCCTCCTGCGCCTCTCCGGCGCCCTTCAGGATCAGTCCGGTCATGACATGGCAGACGATGTCGCAATGGAAGGCGCCGTGCGGGGCGGGCCGGAATGTGACCTGGGCGGAAAGCGCGCGGGAGAAATATTTCTCGGCCATGGCCTCCAGACGGGTCCAGACATGCTGCTTGAGCGCGTCACCCGTATCGACCTGATGCCCGGAAACACGAATATCCATATGCCTTCTCCTTATTCTTGCCGGACCGCCCGGGATTGGCGACCCGGTTGGCGTGGAGGCCGTGAAGGCAGCCCATCCCGAAGGGACAGCCGTAATCAGGCCTCTTCAAGCCAGAGCGGCTTGTCCAGCGTCGCGACGAACGCTGCATGCCGCTCCAGCTCCTCCGCGCCTGCCGCAAAGACACGCGCGGGACGAACAGGGCGAACCGCGACTTCCGCCGCAAGTTCCATATTTACAACGAGTTTCTCTTCCTCCTGTGCAAGACCGAGGCCGATCTGACGGCCGCCGGTCAGTTCGATGTAAAGCTGGGCCAGCAATTCGGCGTCGAGCAGCGCGCCATGCTTGATGCGATGGCTGCGGTCGATGCCGTAGCGGGTGCAGAGCGCGTCGAGGCTGTGCTTGGCGCCGGGGTGAAGCTGCCGGGCGATGGCGACGGTGTCGATCATCCGCTCCATCGACACTTCCGGCAGCTTGCACAGCTTCAGTTCGTGATTGAGGAAGCCGAAGTCGAAACGCGCATTATGGGCGACCAGATGGCTGTCCTCCAGAAAGGCGAGCAGTTCCTCCACCCCATGGGAAAATAGCGGCTTGTCCCTCAGAAAAGCGTCGGACAGGCCGTGCACCGCCTCAGCCGCGGCCGGCATCGACCGCTGCGGATTGTAATAAGCGTGGAAGGTGCGGCCCGTGGGAACCCGGTTGAGGAGTTCGATGCATCCGATCTCGACCAGGCGATCGCCGGAGGCTGGGTCGAATCCCGTCGTTTCGGTGTCGAAAATGATCTCGCGCATCGCCCTCTACAACGACTCTTGCCGGCCAACCTCGCCGGCCCCCTCTTATCGGCCTGTCTTCGCACCAAGGCAAGCGACCAAGCGGCGAACCTGGAAGCGGGTCTCAGCGAAGGTCGTGCCCGTATGGATGATATAGTCGGCCCGCCGCCGCTTTTCAGCATCGGGCGTTTGCAGATGGACAATCCGGCGAAATTTTGCAGCGGTCATGCCGGGACGGGCCAGAACCCGCTTGCGCTGCTTCCAGGCAGGGGCGGTGACCACGATGACGCCGGCCAGCCGGCGATGGCCATGGGTTTCGAACAGCAGCGGAATGTCCAGCACGACGAACCGGCGCGATCGGTTCCGTTGCAGAAAGGCCTTGCGGCTCTGCTGCACGGCGGGATGGACGATGGCTTCCAGCGCCTTCAATTCCTGGGGATGACCGAAGACCGCCGCCCCCAGCTTCGCCCGGTCGACGCCCTTGGGACCGGTCGTGCCGGGAAAGCGCGCCTCTATCGCCGGCAGCAACGCGCCGCCCGGCCCCTGCAGGCGATGCACCTCCGCATCGGCGTCGAACAGGGGAACGCCTTCCCGCCGCAACATGGCCGCGACGGCGGACTTCCCCATGCCGATGGAGCCGGTGAGACCGTAGATCTTCATCCCATCATCTTCATGAATCTCAGGCGGCGAGCAGCAGGGCGCGCAATTCCTCGTCCCGTTCGCGCGGCGCCTCCGCATCGAAGAAGATGTCGAAGGCCAGCGCCGCCTGCCCGATCAGCATCTCCAGCCCGTCGAGGGTCTTCAGGCCCCGGATGCGCGCCGCCTTGAGCAACTCCGTCTCCAGCGGCGCATAGACGATGTCATAGACCGTCGCTTCCGGGCCCAGGGGCGAAAGGTCCAGGTCCAGCACCGGCTGGCCCACCATGCCGAGCGAGCTGGTGTTGACGAGCAGGTCCGCCCGGGGGAGCGCATCGGCCATGCCGATCACGCGGCCCCTGACCCCTGCACGGTCGAGCAGCGCCTGACCCTTGGCCGCATCGCGCACCATGACGGTGATGTCCGGCACGCCCAGGCTGGTGAGGGCGAACAGGATCGCCCGCGCCGCGCCGCCCGCCCCCACCAGAACGGCGCTCTGCCCCTTCCACCTGTCGCGCAGCAATGGCTGGAGGAATCCGCCCGCATCCGTATTCGTGCCGATCAGCGGTCCGCCCGTCTCGCTGGCGATGGTGTTCATCGCCCCGATCCGCTCCCGGACGCCGCCCGGATCGTCGGTATAGTCCATCACCGCGATCTTGTGCGGAATGGTGACGTTGCAGCCAAGCCAGTCCGGATCGGCGCGCCGCGCCAGGAAATAGGCGGACAGGCCCTCGCCGGTGACATGGGTCTTCCTGTATTCCGCCTCGATCCCCAGCGCATCGAGCCAGAAATTGTGGATCAGCGGCGACTTGCTGTGTTCGATCGGGTCACCGATCACTTCGGCATAGGGGAGCTTGTCGGTCATGTCGCCAGAACGCCCCGGACGCGCAGAAAGTCAAGCAAAGGCAGCAGCGGCAGGCCCTGAATCGCGAACTGGCTGCCTTCGACCCGGCTGAAAAGCTGCGCGCCCGGCCCCTCGATCCGGTAGCAGCCGACGCACCAGCGGCAATTTTCCCAATCGCCGTCCAGATAGGATGTGATGAAAGCGTCCGACAGAGGCCGCACCGTCATCCGCACCCGCTCGACATGCCGCCAGATCGGTTCGCCGTTGAGCGCGATCACCGCCGCGCTGTGGAGATGATGCACCCGCCCGGAAAGCAGCTTCACTATGCGCTCCGCATCGGCGCGGTCGACCGCCTTGTCGATCATCGCGCCGTCATCCAGACTGAGGGTCTGGTCGCAGCCCAGCACCAGCCCGCCCGGCACCCTGCGCGAGACGCGAAGCGCCTTCAGTTCCGCCAGCGCATCGGCCAGTTGCCGCGCATCCAGGCCGTCGGCGCGCAGCGCTTCCTTCGCCGCTTCCTCGTCGACGCCGGGGGACAGCGCCTCGAACGGCACCTGCGCCGCTTCCAGCAGGGCGCGGCGGCTCGCGCTTTGCGATGCCAGCACGATCATGGTCTCATGCTCCTTCCGCCAGCACGCGGTCGTTGAACAGGTTGATGATGGCGGCGGCAGCTTCCTCGATCGACCGGCGGGTCATGTCGATCACCGGCCAGCCATTGTCCGCGAACATGCGCCGGGCGAAGGACAGTTCCTCCTGCACCCGGTCGATGTCGACATAGCTGGTCTCCGGCGCCTGGTTGAGCGACAGCAGGCGATTGCGGCGGATCTGCACCAGCCGTTCCGGGCTGACGGTCAGGCCGACCACCATCGGATGCTTCAGCGAGAACAGGCTGCGCGGCGGCGGCGACTGGATCACCAGCGGGATATTGGCGGTCTTGTACCCGCGATTGGCGAGATAGATGGATGTCGGCGTCTTGGACGCGCGGGAAACGCCGGCCAGCACGATGTCCGCCTCCTCCCAATTTTCATGGCCCACGCCATCGTCATGGGCGATGGTGAACTGGATCGCCTCGATCCGCGCGAAATAAGCCTCGTCCAATATATGCTTGCGCCCCGGACGGTTGCGCGTTTCCTGCCCCAATATGTTGGAGAGGGCGTCGGTCACGCTGTCGAGCGCCGCCACATGGGGCAGGCCGAGCGCCCGGCAGCGCGTCTCCAGCCGACGCCGGAGCTGATGGTTGGAGAGGGTGAACAGCACCAGCCCCGGATTGGCGGCGATCTCCTCCATGATCCGGTCGAGATGGACGTCGGACCGAACCATCGGCCAGAAATGGCGCACCGCCTCGACATTTTCGAACGCGCCGATGGCAGCCTTCGCTATGTTTTCCAGCGTCTCGCCGGTCGAGTCCGAAAGCAGGTGGAGATGGATGCGCGACATGAAGAACATCTCTGTGGGGAGGCTGTGGATAAATCAAGGCATAGCTTGCGGGTGAAATCAGGCGCTTTTCGTCCTCCCCGATTCCGGGAATCTTCTCCACAGCCCGCCAACAGAAGGAAACACCCACCCACAGCCTGTGGATAACGGGAATAAACCGACTGACTCGGACCGGAATCGGCGGCCTTGAGGAGTCAAGTTGTTGGCAAATCGGGGCACAGCGCATAAACCCCGCTGCCAACCGCCCCACTATCTCCATCATCCTTTTGAATCTAAATATAAGAGAGTTTATGACGGGACCCGATGCCGCCCTTTCGAATGACCTGACGGCCAAGCCCTTGCTTTCGGTCCTGAAGGGTGCGCGCCCTGCCGTGCCGCCCATGTGGCTCATGCGTCAGGCGGGCCGTTATCTGCCCGAATATCGCGCCTTGCGGGCGGAAAAGGGCGGATTCCTCGAACTGGTCTATGACAGCGCGGCGGCGGCGGAAGTGACCCTCCAGCCCCTGCGCCGCTTCGGTTTCGACGGCGCGATCCTGTTTTCCGACATATTGATCGTGCCCTATGCCATGGGGCAGGACCTCTGGTTCGAGGCGGGGGAAGGCCCGCGCCTCGCGCCGATCCTGGCGGAGACGGAGCTGTCGGTCCTGAAACCGGATTTCAGCCGCTTCGAGGCGGTCTATGAGACGGTGCGGCAGGTCAAGGCGGCGCTGGACAGCCATGTGACCTTCCTGGGCTTTGCGGGCAGTCCCTGGACCATCGCGACCTATATGGTCGCCGGGCAGGGCAGCAAGGACCAGGGCGCCGCCCGCCGCCTTGCCTACAGCCAGCCGGAAAAATTCGGCGCGATCATCGATGCCATTGCCGATGCCACCGTGGTCTATCTCTCCGGCCAGATCGAGGCGGGCGTGGAGGCCGTGCAGCTGTTCGACAGTTGGGCGGGCAGCCTGGCCCCGCTGGAATTCGACCGCTGGGTGATCCAGCCCAACCGGCGAATCGTGGAGAAGCTGAAGGCGATCCATCCGGAGATTCCGGTGATCGGCTTTCCCAAGGGCGCGGGCGCGAAACTGGCGGATTATGCGGCGGGGACCGGCGTCGATGCGGTGGGCGTGGATGAAACGGTCGACCCGCATTGGGCCGACCGGGCGCTGCCGCAGGGCCTGCCGGTGCAGGGGAATCTCGATCCGCTGGCGCTGATCGCGGGGGGCAGGGCGGTGGAAGAGGCCGTCGATACTATCCGCGCCGCCTTTGCCGGTCGGCCGCATATCTTCAACCTGGGCCACGGGATTCTCCCCGACACCCCCATTGATCATGTCGAAGCGCTGATTAGCCATGTGCGCCGGATGCGGTCGTAGCGGGAGACTGAACCATGCCTTATCTGGGAGCAGCCTATTTGTGGGTCAAAGCCGCGCATGTCATCTTCGTCATCTTCTTGATGGCGGGCCTGTTCATGATGCCCCGCTTCTTCGTCTATCACCATCAATGTCCGGTGGGGTCGGACGAGGACAGGAAGTGGATCGACCGGGAACGGCGGCTGCTCAGGATCATCCTCAATCCGTCCCTCATCCTGGTCTGGGTTTTCGGGCTTATGCTGATGGTCGAGATCGGCGCCTGGCATTTCGGCTGGTTCCACCTGAAGCTGCTCTTCGTGCTGGGCCTGTCGGGCTATCATGGCTGGATCGCGGGCTATGCCAAGAAGCTGGCCAAGGGGCTGCGGCCGCTCAGCGAGAAGCAATTGCGGCTGGTGAACGAGATTCCGGGAATCGCCGCCGCGGTGATCGTGATCGCGGTGATCGTGAAGCCCTTTTGACATGGCCGTCATCCCAGCCAAAGCCGGGATGACGGAAATCAAAGCGGATCGACCGGAATATTGTCGATCAGCCGCGTCTTGCCGAGCTTCGCCGCACCGAGCAGCCTTGCCGGGCGGTCCAGCACCGTCATCGGTTCCAGCGTCACGGCATCGCACAGCGACACATAGTCGATCGGATCGAAACCATGCGCCGCGAGCAGGGCAACGGCCCTGGCAAGGGCGGCCTCGACGGTCGCGCCCTTTTCCATCTGCCGCGCCGCTTCGCCCAAGGCGCGGGGCAGAGCCAGCGCTTCCCTGCGTTCCTCCTCGCTGAGATAGGCGTTGCGGGACGACAGCGCCAAGCCGTCCTCGGCCCGCTGGGTCGGCACTCCGACAAGCTCGATGGGAACGTCCAGATCGCGGACCATCTGCCGGATCACGGCGAGCTGCTGATAATCCTTCTCCCCGAACAGCGCGACATCGGGGCGGACCTGGTTGAACAGCTTCGCCACCACCGTCGCCACGCCGTCGAAATGGCCGGGCCGCGCCGCGCCGTCCAGACCTTCGGTCACGCCTGAGACGGAGATGTTGGTGGCATAGCCCGCCGGGTACATGACGTCCACGCTCGGCGCCCAGAGGATGTCGACTCCGGCCGCCTGCAGCATCTGCGCGTCCTTCGCCTCGCGCCGGGGATAGGCGTCCAGATCCTCGTTCACCCCGAACTGGCGGGGATTGACGAAGATCGACACCGCGACATGCCCGGCATGGCGGCGCGCTTCCTCGACCAGCGCCATATGCCCGTCATGCAGCGCGCCCATGGTGGGCACCAGAGCCAGCGGTTTTCCGTCGCTTTTCAGCGCATCGACGGCGGCACGCAGGGAAGGCAGGTCACGGAGGATTTGCACGACAGGAACGGCTCCGATAAGGGCATCGACAGGGGTATATCCTGCTAAGGCACGACCGGCTGAAACGGTCAAGAATCATTGCGACAATCAACGGGGTTATAAAGGTCCGATGGCGAACGCCCAAACGCACCATATCGTCTTCGCCAATGAGAAGGGCGGAACCGGCAAGTCGACCACCGCCGTGCACACGGCCATCGCGCTGACGGTATTGGGTCACCGGGTCGGCATGATCGACCTGGACCCGCGCCAGCGCACGATCACCCGCTATATGGAGAATCGCGCCGACACCGCGCGCCGCCGCGGCATCGACCTGCCTACACCGGACTTCGCGGTGTTCCAGGGCGACAGCGTCCAGGCGCTGAACGAACAGGCCGCCGCCATGGCCGAGGGCAAGGATTTCCTGGTCATCGACACGCCCGGCCGCGACGATGACTATGCCCGCCACATGGCCGCCCGCGCCCATACGCTGGTGACGCCGATGAACGACAGCTTCGTCGATTTCGACCTGATCGGGCAGGTGGATGCGGAAACCTTCAAGGTGAAGCGCCTTTCCTTCTATTCCGAACTGATCTTCGAGGCGCGCAAGACCCGGGCCAAGGCCGACGGCGTGACCATCGACTGGGTGGTGCTGCGCAACCGCGTCCAGCATCATGACGCGCGCAACAAGAAGCGCGTCGGAGATGCCCTGATGGAGCTTTCCCGCCGCGTCGGCTTCCGCGTGATTCCCGGCCTTTCGGAGCGCGTGATCTTCCGCGAACTCTTCCCTTCGGGGCTTACGCTGCTGGACAAGGGGCATCTGGGCGAACTGGGCGTCAGCCATATCGCCGCGCGGCAGGAACTGCGCGAGATGGTGTCGGGCCTCGCCCTTCCCTCGCGCGATGAGGTCGCGCCGGTGGATCTGCTCGGCGCGGCCTGATGGGTCTGCTTGCCTTGGCTTTGATCGGGCTTGCCGCCTGGCTTATCTGGACGGGACGACTGCAACGCATGAGCGCGAAGGATGGCATGGCGCTGGGCGCCGCTCTGGTCGGCGCGGTCATGGCGGCCAAGGGCAAGCCGCTGGTCGGCGCGCCGCTGCTGCTGGGCGCCACCCTGTTTTTCTTCGCCAAGAGCCGCCCCGGCAAGGCGAAGGCGGGGTTGGACCAGCCCGCCACCCGGGCCGTTTCCCCTCAGGCGGTGATCGACGCCCGCAAGCTGCTGGGCGTGGGCCCCGATGCGGATGCCAGCGCCATCCGCGCCGCGCATCGCCGCCTCATCGCCTCCGTCCATCCGGACAAGGGTGGCACCGAAGCGCTGGCGGCCCAGATCAACGCTGCCCGCGACCTGCTGATCAGGGAAGCCGCGCAGCGCCACTGAAGCCAAGGGAAGAAGATGCCATGGCCCATCGCTTTCATCCCACGCTGCTGCGCGAATATGACATTCGGGGCGTGGTGGGCCGGACGCTGGGCGAGGGAGATGCCTATGCCGTGGGCCGCAGCTTCGGCACGATCGTCAGACAGGCGGGCGTCAGGCAGGCAGGCGTCGAAAAGGCGGGCGTCAGGCGGGGCGGGGGATCAAGGGTCGCGGTCGGATATGACGGGCGGCTGAGTTCCCCGGCGCTGGAACAGGCGGTCGTCCAGGGCCTTCAGGATTCCGGCGCCGATGTCGTGCGCATAGGCCTGGGCCCGACGCCCATGCTCTATTATGCCGAAGCGGTCCTGGATGTGGACGGCGGCATTCAGATAACCGGCAGCCACAATCCCCCCGATCATAACGGCTTCAAGCTTGTGCTTCAGCATGAAGCCTTTTTCGGCGCGGCCATCGCGAAGCTGGGAGCGATGGCGGCGGCCGGCGACTGGAGCACCGCCGGAAGCGGAGGCGGGAGCGAAGGCGGGGGCCGGGTCGAGAACGTCGACATCATGGACCGCTATGCCGCCCGGCTGGTGGAGCGGTTCGACGGTGCCGCCTGGCGCATTGGCTGGGATGCCGGCAATGGCGCCGCCGGGCCGGTGGTGGACAAGCTCGTCAAGCTCCTGCCAGGTGAGCATCATGTGCTTTTCACCCAGATAGACGGACATTTTCCCAATCATCACCCCGATCCCACTGTCGAGGCGAATCTGGCGGACCTGAAGGCGCTTGTCCGCTCGAAGAAGCTCGATTTCGGAGTGGCTTTCGACGGCGACGGCGACCGGATCGGCGTGGTCGACGGCCGGGGCCGGGTAATCTGGGGCGACCAGTTGCTGGGCATCTTCGCGGAACTGGTGCTGAAGGACCGGCCGAACGCCACGATCGTCGCGGATGTGAAGGCCAGCCAGGCCCTGTTCGACCGGATTGCCGCGCTCGGCGGGCGACCGTTGATGTGGAAGACCGGCCACAGTCTCATCAAGTCCAAAATGAAGGAGATTGCCGCTCCGCTGGGCGGGGAGATGACCGGGCATCTCTTCTTCGCGGACGATTATTATGGTTTCGACGACGGGCTCTATGCCGCGGTGCGGCTTATCCGGGGGCTGACCCGGCTTGGCCGTAGCGTGACGGCCCTGCGCGATGAGATGCCGGCCATGGTCAATACGCCGGAAATCCGCTTTCCGGTGGAGGAGAGCCGCAAGTTCGCCGTGGTGGAGGAAGTCCGCGCCCGATTGCAGGCCGTTGGCGCAAGCGTCGACGAAACCGACGGCCTGCGAGTCGGCACGCGCGATGGATGGTGGCTGCTAAGGGCCTCCAACACCCAGGATTCGCTCGTGATCCGGGCCGAGGCGAAGGATGAGGAAGGATTGGCGCGCCTGATCGCGGAGATCGATGCGCAACTGGCCGATTCGGGCGTGTTTCGGATTTCCGGGGACGATTCCTGATCGAACGGGCAGAAAAAGCGGCCCGTTCGGGCCTGCCTTTCCGTTACGGAAATCAGGCTGGAGCATGACAGTTGCATGAAATGCAATCGAACATCAGCTTTTCGCATTTGCGAAAATCATCGCTGCACCGCAAAAGGAAAAGGCCTTTCAGGCATCCTCTCCTAAAACTTTCAAGCCGTCCTCCGGGGCGGCTTTTTTTTCATCCGCTCAGCGCCCTTCTTTTTGCTTCCTGCCGTAGCGTCGTTTCGCATTCCGGCGGCGCAGGATGCGGAAACCCCCGCAAATTAGGGCTTTTCGAACGATAATTTAACCATATTGCTAATAAGGCCGTGGCTTCGAGGGGATCATTTTCCGGCGAAAGCCATTTGCCACAGACGAGTTTAAAGAGAGGATTCATCATGCCCTTGCGCCGCCCCATCATTGCCAGTGTCCTGTTGTCGGGCGTATTCGCGGCACCCGTCCCGGCCCTGGCGGGTGGTTTCTACCTGCAGGAACAGGCGCCCAAGGAAACCGGGCGCGCGCTGGCCGGCGCCGGCGCGGCGGCGGACGATCCGTCCACCGTCTATTTCAATCCTGCGGCCATGACGGAACTGTCGGGCATCCAGACCTCGATCGGCGGCATCGCGCTGATGGCCTCCGCGCATCAGGCCAATCGCGGCACCTATCGCACCGTTCCCACCCTGCCGGGCGCGCGGGTGCCGGTTGCGGGCAATGACGGCGGCAATCCGTTCGACAAGGTCATTCCGATCCCCAGCTTCTACGTCACGGCGCAGGCGACCGACCGTCTGTGGCTGGGCCTGGGCGTCAACGCGCCGTTCGGGTTGAAGCTGGATTATGACGACGGCTTCTTCGGCCGCTATGACTCGCTCTACACCAACCTCAAAACCTATAATATCCAGCCCAGCGCCGCCTATAAGCTCAATGACAATTTCTCGATCGGCGGCGGCGTCGACGTGCAATATGTGAAGGCGACGCTGACCAACGCCCTGCCGCAGCTTTCGCCCCTGGCCCCGGCCGACGGCTTCGCGCGGCTGAAGGGCGATGATTGGACGGTCGGCTGGAATGCGGGCCTGTTCTACACCAATGGCGACACCAATGTCGGCGTTTCCTACCGTTCCGGCGTCAAGCACAAGCTGATCGGCACGCAGACCATTTCAGGCCTGCTGGGCCCCATCGCCACGGCCAATGGCGAATTGGATGCGTCCGCCCCGCTGGACCTGCCCGACATCGTCACCGTGGGCTTCATGCACCGACTGACGCCGAAGCTGCGCGCGATGATCAGCGCCCGCTGGTATAACTGGTCGAAGTTCAAGGGCATTGCCATCACCTCCGCCGCCGGCACCAGCAACAAGGAACTGGATTACAAGGACAGCTACAGCGTCAGCCTGGGCGGCGAATATGATGTCAGCCCGGCCTTGACCCTGCGCGCGGGGACGATGTTCGACCGCACGCCGACCAATCCGCAGCACCTGACGACCCGCGTGCCCGATGGCGACCGTTCCTGGCTGACGGCTGGCGCGACCTTCAACATCTCGCCCGCCTTCGCACTGAACGTCAGCTATGCCCATACTTTCGTGGAAAAGGCGAACATCATCCGTCCGGACAGCTATTATCCCGCGCCCGCGACGGTGACGGCGACCACCCTGTCGCGGACCAGCGGCAATGCGGACCAGATCGGCGCTTCGTTGACGGCGCGTTTTTGATGGGAGCGGCACCGGCCCTCACCCCCACCCGACCGCCCATCAGGATACGATGTCTGGGCGGTCGGGTGGGGTGAGGACCGGCGCGCACGTTTCAGCTTTGCTGAAACGCAAGACAGCTCGCGCTTCTAACCGACGCAATAAATCCCTATAGGGGCTCCATCACCACGGAGCCCCTTTTTCATGTCCGACCATAATCCCGGCCTGCGCCCCTGGCGCGACATCGCCCGCAGGCAATGCCGCCAGATCATGGTCGGCAATGTCCCCGTCGGCGGCGGCGCACCGGTCACGGTGCAGACCATGACCAACACGCCGACCCATGACGTCCGGGCGACCGTCGACCAGATCCGCCGCTGCGAGGAAGTGGGCGTCGACATCATCCGCGTCTCCTGCCCTGACGAGGCGTCGACCGCCGCGCTGAAGCAGATCGTCCGCGCTGCCCGCGTGCCGATCGTCGCGGACATCCATTTCCATTACAAGCGCGCGCTGGAAGCCGCGGATGCGGGCGCGGCCTGCCTGCGCATCAATCCGGGCAATATCGGATCGGAAGCGCGGGTGAAGGAGGTGGTCGACGCAGCCAAGGCCAATGGCTGCTCGATCCGGATCGGCGTCAATGCAGGCAGCCTTGAGAAGGACCTGCTCGAAAAATATGGCGAGCCCTGCCCGGAGGCGCTGGTCGAAAGCGCGCTCGACCATATCAAGCTGCTGCAGGACCAGGATTTCCACGAATATAAGGTGGCGGTGAAGGCGAGCGACGTCTTCCTGGCCGTGGCAGCCTATATGCAACTGGCCGAAGCGGTGGACTGCCCGCTGCATCTGGGCATCACCGAGGCGGGCGGACTGATCGGCGGCACGGTGAAGAGCGCCATCGGCATCGGCAATCTCCTGTGGGCCGGGATCGGCGACACGATCCGCGTTTCCCTTTCCGCCGAGCCGGAAGAGGAAGTGCGCGTGGGTTATGAAATCCTGAAATCGCTTGGCATCCGCACGCGCGGAGTCAAGGTCATCTCCTGCCCAAGTTGTGCGCGGCAGGGCTTCGACGTGATCCGCACGGTGCAGGCGCTGGAGGAACGGCTCCAGCATATCCACACGCCGCTCTCGCTCTCCGTGCTCGGCTGCGTGGTGAACGGCCCCGGCGAGGCGCGGGAAACCGACATCGGCCTGACCGGCGGCGGCGCGGGCAAGCATATGGTCTATCTGTCCGGCCTCACCGATCATACGGTGCAGGACGAAGGCATGATCGACCATATCGTCGGCCTTGTCGAAGCCAAGGCGGCGGAGATCGAAGCGGCCAGGCTGGAAGACGAAACCACCGACGCCGGCAAGGCGGAAGCGGCGGAATGACCGGCGGCGTTCCCAGCCCGGATGATGCGGCGACTGAACGGAGGGATGCCATGGCCGCTTCCCATCCTGCGACAGCCACGGGTGCATCCGCCGTGGGTGCGTCCGCCCTGGGCGCCGGGGCGATCGGCAGCCTGGCGCTGGGGGCGCTGGCGCTGGGCGCTCTCGCCATCGGTGCGATCGCCATCGGCCGCCTCCGTATCGGCGGGGCGCGCATCGTGCGCCTTCAGATCGACGAACTGGTTGTCGGCCGCGTGATCCGGAAGACACGCGATTGACCGGGCCGATCCACGGCGTTCCGCATCCATAGGCCACCGGATGGGAAGCGACACCGACCGCGCCGCACCGGCGACCGCATTTCCTCTCGCCTTCGCCGTCTGCTGCGTGGGGGTTGCGCTCTTTTCCGTGATGGACGCCGCCATGAAGGGGCTGAGCCTTTCCATCGGCCTGTTCAATGCGCTGTTCTGGCGCGCCGTGGCGGGCAGCCTGCTGGGGCTGGTGCTGATGCTGCTGACCCGGCAGCGCTGGCCCGGTCGCGCCGTGTTGCGGCTGCATATGCTGCGCGGGACGGTGGTGGCGGTGATGGCCAGCCTGTTCTTCTGGGCGATCATGCGGATGCCGCTGGCCGAGGCCATCGCCCTGTCCTTCATCGCGCCGCTGGTCGCGCTGTATCTTGCCGCGCTGCTGCTCAAGGAACGGATCGGGCGGCAGGCCATCGGTGCGTCGCTGCTGGGGCTGGTCGGCGTTGCCGTCATCCTGTCGGGGCGCGTGCGGGGCGATTATGACGCGGATGCGCTGCTGGGCGCGGGTGCGGTACTTGTTTCGGCGGTGCTGTTCGCCTGGAACCTGATCCTCCAGCGGCAACAGGCGCAGCTCGCCTCCCCTATCGAGGTCGCTTTCTTCCAGCATGTCGTGATGCTGGGGGTGTTCGTCCTGTTCGCGGCGTTTGTCCAGGGGATGCCGGTCGTGCCGGCGGCGCCCTCATGGGCGCTGGTGGTGCTGGCCGCGACGCTGGCCTTCACCTCGCTTGCGGCGCTCGCCTGGGCCTATGCGCGGGCGGAGACGCAGGTGCTGATCCCGGTCGAATATAGCGCCTTCCTCTGGGCTGCGATCATCGGCTGGCTCGCCTTTGGCGAACGGCTGACCCTGACCACGGTGGTCGGCGCGCTGCTGATCGTGCTGGGGTGCCTGATCGCGTCGCGCGCGGGATCGGCCGAACCGCCCCATGTCGAACCGTCCGTGGCCTGAAAGGAAAAGCATGTCCGTCACCATTCGCGAGGCCGTGCCATCGGACATCGGCG
Source organism: Sphingobium sp. SA916 (assembly GCF_002894065.1). NCBI lineage: Bacteria > Pseudomonadati > Pseudomonadota > Alphaproteobacteria > Sphingomonadales > Sphingobiaceae > Sphingobium > Sphingobium sp. SA916. Next base: position 25,277 of record NZ_LXYF01000051.1, on the reverse strand, counting down.
CGATCCACGCCTTCATCCTCGCCCTGGCGGACTATGAGAAACTGTCCCATGAGGTGAAGGCCGACCGCGCCTCGCTCAACAAATATCTGTTCGGCCCACGCCCAATGGCGGAGGTGCTGATCGCGGAAAATGAGGGGAGGGCGATCGGCTTCGCCCTTTTCTTCCACAATTTCTCGACTTTCGAGGGACGGCCCGGCCTCTATCTGGAGGATCTGTTCGTCGTCCCGGAAGCGCGGAGGCTGGGCGCGGGCAAGGCGCTGCTTTCCCGCCTCGCCCAACTGGCGCTGGAGCGGGATTGCGCGCGGCTGGAATGGTGGGTGCTGGACTGGAACGAACCGTCCATCGCCTTCTACCGCTCGCTGGGGGCGCGGCCGATGGACGAATGGACGGTGCAGCGCGTCGACGGCGAAGCGCTCAGCGCCCTCGCCTCAGCGCATCCTGCACGCTGACGCCCAGCAGCACGGCGGTGAAGGCCCCCAGGGCGACGATCACGAGGATCGGATAAAGCGTGGCGATCATGACAAAGTCTCCTTTCGCGGGACTTTTTGCGCCGGCCCGCCGCCCGTCGACATAAGGATTGTTACGGAGTCGGAGAGACGAGCCGATGGGCCGGACTCTTGACGGGGACTCCCCGCTCGGCGCATTGTCCCCGAACGGAACATTTGGGGGACATTGACGCCATGGCTGTCAGCCGCGGAGCCAAACGCACGCCGGAATGGCGCGAAATGCTGAAACGCAGCCTGATCCGCAGCGGTGCGCTGATCGGCGCGATCGCGCTGTTGCTGGCGACCCTGTTCCTCGCGCTGGCGCTGCTCAGCTATCAGCCGAGCGACCCGTCGATGAACACGGTGGCGGGCGACCATGTGCAGAATATCATGCAGGCGCCCGGCGCCTGGGTCGCGGATTTCCTGCTCTGGCTGCTGGGTGTGCCGGTGGCGCTGGTGCTGCCGCTGATGGCGATCACCGCCCGGCGGCTGTGGGGCGATCAGGACATGAGCGGGTGGAAGGCGCAGTTCGGAAAGTGCCTTGCCGGAATCGTCCTGCTCGGCATCGCGCTGGCGCTGTTCCAGACCAATCCGCTGGTCGGCCTGCCCGCCGGATGGGGCGGCATCATCGCGCTGGTGACGGCGCGGGGCGTCATGAGCCTTGCGGCGCAGGCGCCCGCCGCGCAGGGCTGGATAACCGGAATCCTGATCGTCCTGACGCTGATCGCGGGCCTTGTCCTCTGGTATCGCAGCCTGGCGCTGGAAAAGCCGATCATCGCGTTGCGCCGGCCCTCTCTGCCGCGCCTGGCGCTGCCCCGGCCGGCTTTCGCTCTGGCCGGTCCCGCGCCGGTTGTCGACGCGGATGAAGATGACGAGCCGTTCGAGCGCGTCGCAACCCCGCGCAAGACCGTCACCAACGAACCCAAGCCGCCGATCAACATCCAGACGCCCAAGCCTGCGCCCGTGCAGCGCTCCATGGCGCCGGTCAGCCAGGACGACCTGTTCGGCAACAGCTCCCTGCCTTCGCCGGACCTGCTCAATCCAACCCCCGCGAGCCAGGGGCAGAAGATCGACAAGGCCGCGCTGGAACGCAATGCGCGCCTGCTGGAATCGGTGCTCGACGACTTCCATGTGAAGGGCAATATCGTGGAGGTCCGTCCAGGTCCGGTCGTCACCATGTATGAACTGGAACCCGCGCCCGGCATCAAGGCGAGCCGCGTGATCGCACTGGCGGACGACATTGCGCGCAACATGTCGGCGCTTTCGGCCCGCGTGGCGACGATTCCGGGCCGCACCGTGATCGGCATCGAACTGCCCAATGCGAACCGGGAGGGCGTGTCCTTCCGCGAACTCATCACCAGCGAGCAGTTCGGGCAGGAAGCGACGCTGCCGATCATCCTGGGCAAGAATATCTCGGGCGAGCCGATCATCGCCGATCTTGCGCCCATGCCGCATCTGCTGATCGCGGGTACGACGGGTTCGGGCAAGTCGGTGGGGCTGAACGCGATGATCCTGTCGCTGCTCTACCGCATGACGCCGGACCAGTTGCGGCTGATCATGATCGATCCCAAGATGCTGGAACTGTCGACCTATGACGACATTCCGCATCTGCTCTCGCCGGTCGTGACCGAGCCCGCAAAGGCGATCCGCGCGCTCAAATGGGCGGTGGAGCAGATGGAGGACCGCTATCGTATGATGGCGTCGATCTCCGTCCGCAACCTCGCCAATTATAATGAGAAGGTCCGCGCCGCGAAGGCCAAGGGCAAGCCGCTCGGCCGCCGCGTGCAGACCGGCTACGATCCCGAGACCGGCAAGCCGATCTATGAGGAGGAGCAGCTCGATTTCCAGCCGTTGCCGCAGATCGTGGTGGTGGTCGACGAGCTGGCCGACCTGATGATGACGGCGGGCAAGGAAGTCGAATTCCTGATCCAGCGTCTTGCCCAGAAGGCCCGCGCCGCAGGCATCCACCTGATCCTCGCGACGCAGCGGCCCTCGGTCGACGTCATCACCGGCGTGATCAAGGCCAACCTGCCGACCCGCATCAGCTTCTTCGTCACGTCGAAGATCGACAGCCGGACCATATTGGGCGAACAGGGCGCCGAGCAGCTATTGGGCAAGGGCGACATGCTCTACATGCACGGCGGCAAGGGCCTGATGCGCGTCCACGGTCCCTTCGTGTCGGACGACGAGGTGCGCGTGGTGGCGGATCACTGGCGCGCCCAGGGACAGCCGGATTATATCGCCGCCGTCACCGAAGAGCCGGAGGAGGGCAGCTTCGCGCTCGATGGTGTCGACCTGGGCGACGACAGCCCGGACGCGCAGCTTTTCCGCAAGGCGTGCCAGCTCGTCTTCGAAAATCAGAAGGCGTCGACAAGCTGGCTCCAGAGGCAATTGCGCATCGGCTATAACAGCGCCGCCCGGCTGATCGAGCAGATGGAGGAGCAGGGGCTGGTGGGTCCGCCCAACCATGTCGGCCGCCGCGAAGTGCTGCGCGACGAGAATGGCAATCCGCTCTGATCCGGTCGGCGTGAAAAATTTTCATTTGGGCTGATGCCAAAAAACCACTGCCCATTTCGCTCTGAAACGGGTTTTTGCGTGGGTTGCTGGGTCATCGCCGTGCGGCAAAACCCCGGTGGCGCCGGGAAAAACCCCTGATTTCCAAGGCTGATTGCGTTTCATGCAATCGTCCTTCGGTTCTTCGCATTTGCCGGGAAACGCGATCTGGGCGAAGAAGACCCTGCCTTTCAGGCATCCTCTCCTAAAAACTTTCAGGCTGGTCTTCGGATCGGCCTTTTTTTTGTCTTCGCGCCCGGCTAAGCAGAGGCCGCTCACCGCAGCGCCTAAAAAATAAATCGGGAGAGGGGCCGCCGGAAAGACCGGCACTGGCGAAGCGGGAGCAGAGGGGGATTGAGCGACCATGTTGCTCTCCCCCTTCCCGTTTTCATTTCGTGACATGATGGCGAAGGCCGGGAATGGCCCATTCAAGACCTTCCTTTCTCCCTTGAGGGAGAAGGATAGGAAGCCCTGGCGGCGAAGGAGCCTGGGCTGATTGGGATGAGGGGAAGTGCCGCGCGGTCCGTTGGATCGCAACCCCCTCACCCAGCTGCGACTAGGGCAGCAAGCTGCCAAGTCTGCGCAGCCCTCTCCCTCGAGGGAGAGGGATAAAGTGGGTGTCCGATTCCCAACCACCCGCATATTCTTCAGGCGGAGCGTTGAAGCGGACAGTACATTCGTTGCATGACAGGAACGAATGGGTTCACAGCGGGTTCAAGCCCTGCCACCTACATTTCTCATCCTGAACAACCGGAGATGATTGCATGAAGCGCATCCTTGCGCCCCACAGCCTGACGCTGGCCGCCCTGGCGATCGCTGCCGCGCCCCTTGCGGTGCCGGCGATGCCGGCCGCCGCGCAGGCCGACCAGTCGGACCTGTCGAAGGTCAATGCCTATATCCGCGCCGTCACAACCATGACCGCCGATTTCGCCCAGACCGATCGCAACGGCCAGACGCTGACCGGCCAGCTTACCCTCAAGCAGCCGGGCAAGATCCGTTTCCAGTATCAGAAGGGCGTGCCTTTGCTGATCGTGGGCGACGGCAAGGCGTTGACCATGATCGATTATGAGGTGCGGCAGGTGCAGCGCTGGCCGATCGGCAATTCGCCGCTGGGGGCGTTGATCGATCCGTCCAAGGACCTGTCGAAGTTCGGCAAGGTGATCCAGACGGGCGATCCCAGCGTGCTGTCCGTCCAGGCCCGCGACCCCAAACGGCCCGAATATGGCACGATCACCATGATCTTCAAACGCGATGCGGGCAGCCCGGCGGGCTTGCAGCTCTATGGTTGGGTGGCGCTGGATTCGCAGAACAACCGGACGGCGGTGAAGCTCAGCAACCAGCGTTATGGCGTGCCCGTGGCGGATTCCGCCTTCCGCTGGACCGACCCGCGGCCCAAGGGGCGCGCGTCGGGCGGTTAAGCGGGCCCCAGGTGCGACGGGCCGAAAACTTTTCAGAACCGTTCATCTGAGGCTCATATCCCGAGCCCTAAAAGGAACTCCACGGCGCGAGACGGAACCGGGATTTCCCCCCTGTTACCCGGAACCCCGCTCCCGCCGCAAAGCGCTTCAAGGGCGCGATCGAGGCCCCCGTTCCATGCCCCCGGAGCGGGGGCCTTTTCGGTGCGATCCGACATCCAGAGCATCGCGCAGAAAAGTGGGAAGCGGTTTTGCGCTTCAAACGATGCGACAACGAAAACTGAGAGCGCGTGACCAGCGTCCGATTTAACGCAGCGCGCTATAGCTCATGCGGGCCTCCGAAGCGGGATTTTATCCGCTTCGGCGCTCACGGACATGAAGTGCGCTGCGCTCCGATGCTCGAACATCCCATTTTCGGCTCCACCTGAACTGAACGTCGAACGGCGCCAACGCTGTTCCGTCTGCGGGGACATTCGCCGCCCTTGCGCGGGGCGGCGGAGGGTCTTAGTGGATCAGCCATGCCTCAGACACTCAGCATCGCTTCCTGGAATATCAATAGCGTTCGTGCCCGGCTCGATATTGTCGAGCGCTTTCTGACGGAGGAATCGCCCGACATATTGTGTCTGCAGGAAACCAAGGTGGTGAACGACACCTTCCCGGCGGGGCTGTTCCGGCAACGGGGCTATAATCATCAGGTGCTGAACGGACAGCCGATGCACCATGGCGTGGCCATTCTGTCGAAGATCCCGATCCGGGAGGACGACCGGCTCGACTGGCAGGCCAATGGGGAGGCGCGCCATGTCGGCGTGCGACTGGACAATGGCGTCCGGATCGAGAATGTCTATGTGCCCGCCGGCGGGGATGTGCCCGATCGGGAGGTCAATCCGAAATTCGGACAGAAGCTCGATTTCCTGGAGCGGATGATCCAATGGTCCTCCACGCTGGAGGACAAGCCGACCATCCTGACCGGCGATTTCAACATCGCGCCGATGGAATGCGATGTATGGAGCCATAAGCAACTTCTCAATGTCGTCAGCCATACGGCGATCGAGTGCGAGATTCTGGCGCGCCTGCAGGAATCGAACGACTGGGTCGACATCGGCCGCAAATTCTACCCCGCGCCGCAGCGGCTCTATACCTGGTGGAGCTATCGTGCCCGCGACTGGGCGGAATCGGATCGCGGACGGCGGCTCGACCATATGTGGATGACGCAGGACGTCGCGGAAAAGGCCGTCAGCCACCGCGTGGTGGAACCGATCCGCGGCTGGTCGCGCCCGTCCGACCATGTGCCGATCATCACGGAGTTCGCCTTCTGATGAGCGCCCGCGCCGCCGCCCGCGCCATTGACGCGCTACGCCGGGGCTGGCCGGTGCGCGTGCAGGCCGCCGACGGCGCCGTGCGGCTGATGGCCGTGGAGGGGGCCGATGCCGTGACGCTTGCCGGATTCGATCCGGGCGCAGGGGCTGACATATTGATCTCCGCGGCGCGGGCGCAGACGCTGAAGCTTGCCAACCAGCTGGCGGCGGCCGATCCCGACATGCCGGTGCTGGTTGCGCGGGCGCCGTGGATCGACGTCGATGTGGCGACCGCGATCTCCGACCCGGTGCTGGACCTTGCCTCGCCGCTCAAAGGGCCGTTCATGGCGAAGCCGCTGGCGGCGCCTTCGGCGGCCAAGGCGGCGCTGCGGCTGGCGCGGCTGGCGGGCATATTGCCGGCCTATTTCGTGACGGCGGAAGGCGACAGCGAGGCGGACGTCAGCGCCGCCGACATCGACGCCTATGACGATGCCGTGCATCTGGCCATCGCCACGCGCGCCCGCCTGCCCGTGTCGGCCAGCGAGACGGCGGAGATCGTCGCCTTCCGCAGTCCCGACGAACCGCGCGAGCATGTCGCGCTGATCGTGGGCCAGCGCGATTCCTCGCCCCCCGTGATCCGGCTGCACAGCGAATGCCTGACCGGCGATGTGCTGGGGTCGCTGAAATGCGATTGCGGGCCGCAACTGCATCAGGCGCTGCACCAGATCGCGGATTCGAACTGGGGCATATTGCTCTATCTGCGGCAGGAAGGGCGCGGCATCGGCCTTGTCAACAAGCTGCGCGCCTATGCCTTGCAGGATCAGGGGTTCGACACGGTCGACGCCAATGTCCGGCTGGGCTTCGCCATCGATGCGCGCGACTTTTCCGTGGCGGCGCGGATGCTGGACCTGCTGGGCGTGGACGAGGTGCGGTTGCTCACCAATAATCCGAACAAGGTGACGGGGCTTGAAGCCGCCGGGATCAGGGTGGCGGAACGGCTGCCGATCATCCTGCCTTCCAATCCGCATAATGAGCGCTATCTCGCCACCAAGCGGGACCGGACAGGGCATCAGTTGTGAGCACCATCCGCGTCGATGCGGGCGCGGGGCGTCTTTTCTTCGGTGACTTGGACATGCCCTGCACCATCGGGCGCGGCGGCGTCTGTGCAGCGGCGGACAAGCGGGAGGGGGATGGCTGCACGCCGTTGGGCATCTGGCCGGTTCGGGGCGTGTTGCTGCGGCCCGGCAAGGCGGCGGCGGCGGGCATCCGCCTGCCATGGCGCTGGGTGCGGGAAGGGGATGGCTGGTCCGATGATCCGGCCGATCCGGCCTATAATCGGCCCGTGCATCTGCCGCGGGCCTTTTCCGCGGAAAATCTGCTGCGGGACGATGATGCCTATGATGTGATCGTCGTGCTGGGGCACAATGACTCGCCGCCGGTGCCGGGGCGGGGGAGCGCGATCTTCTTCCATCTTTCCGAAGGCCGTCCCACGGCGGGGTGCGTGGCGGTGGAGCGGGCGGATATGCTGCGCCTGTTGCCGTTGCTGGCGCCGGGCGATGTGATGGAAGTCGTCTGAAGGTTCGTCCTTCCGCGAAGGCGGGGATGACGAGGTGGTCGGGGGAGGCGGGTCTTCCTAAGCCCGCTCCAGTTCCGCCACCTCACCGCCTGCCGCTTCCAGCAGCCGCCGTTCCAGCGTCTGCAGCCGCGCCCTGCTCTCGATCTTCCCGGCCAGCAGGTCGGTGACGTAGAAGGTATCCACCGCCCGCTCGCCATAGGTGGCGACATGGGCGCTGTGCACCGTCACCTTCGACTGGAACAGCGCGTTGGCGAGGCTGAACAGCAGCGCCGGGCGATCCCGCGCATTCACCTCGATCACGGTGAAGCGGTTCGACGCCTTGTTGTCGATCAGCACATTGGGTTCGATGCGGAAGGCCTCCGCGCGGGTGCGGGGCAGGGGGCGCGCCTCCAGCTTGGTGATCATGCGGTGCCGGTTGGCGAGGGAGTCCTCGATCGCCTTGCGGATGCGCGTCAATTGGTCGGGGCTGTGGAAGGCGCCGCCCAGCGGGTCCTGCACCAGGAAATTGTCGATGGCGACGCCGTCGCGAGTCGTATGGATGCGCGCGTCGATGATGTTGCCGCCCGCCAGATGGATGGCGCCCGCGATCCGGTAGAACAGCCCCGGATGGTCGGCGGCATAGACCGTCACCAGCGTCGCGCCGCGCTGCGGATAATATTGCGCGGCGATGGAGAGCGGGGAATCGCCCGCCTCCAATATATGCTGCGCATTGTGGATGAGGATGTCCTCCGGCTCCGCGATCCAGTAGCTTTCCGGCAGCCGCTTGCGCAGCTTCTCGAAATCGGCTTCGGACAGGCCCAGCGCCTGACGCAGCGCCTGCTGCTTGGCGGTGACGCGTTCGCTGCGGCCCTTCTGCTTGTGGCCGAGGCGCAGCACTTCTTCGGCCGCCTCGTAGAGATCGCCCAGCAATTGCCGTTTCCAGCTGTTCCAGACGCCGGGTCCGACGGCGCGGATGTCGACCACGGTCAGGCACAGCAACAGCCGCAACCGTTCCGGACTCTGCACCACGTCGACGAAATCGAGGATCGTCTTGTAATCGGCCAGGTCGCGCTTGAAGGCGGTGGCCGACATCAGCAGATGGTGCAGCACCAGCCAGGACACGGTCTCCGTCTCCGCCGGTGTCAGGCCCAGGCGCGGGCAGAGATGGTCCGCCACTTCCGCGCCCAATATGCTGTGGTCGCCGCCGCGCCCCTTGGCGATGTCGTGCAGCAGCACCGCGACATAGAGGACGCGGCGCGACAGCAGCTTGCCCATCAGGTCCGCCGCCAGCGGATGATCCTGGCTCAGTTCGCCCTTTTCGATCCGCGCCAGCAGGCCGACGGCGCGGATCGTATGCTCGTCCACCGTATAATGGTGGTACATGTCGAACTGCATCTGCGCCACGACGCGGCGGAAATCGGGGATGAAGCGGCCGAAGACCGTGGACTCGTTCATCCAGCGCAGCACGGTTTCCGGGTCGCGGGGGCTGGTCAGCACCTCCATGAAAGCGGCGTTGGCGCGGGGATCGCGGCGCACCTTGGCGGTGATCAGGCTGGCGTCGCGGCTGGCGGCGCGCATGGCGCTGGGATGGATGGCGAGGCCATGCCTGTCGGCGAGCGCGAAGATTTCCAGCAAGCGGACCGGATCGTCCTGGAAGAAATGATCGTTAGGCAGCGCCAGCCGCCCGCGATCCAGCACGAAGCCGTCCAGCTTCTTCGGGCGGCGGAAGAAGCTGGGGATATAGCGACGCCCCCGCTCCGCCATCTGGTCGTCCAGATGGGCGAGGAACACCGCGGTCAGGTCGCCCACCGTCTTCGCGTTCAGGAAATAATAGCGCATGAAGCGCTCCACGCCCGACCGCCCGGCGCGTCCGGTGAAATGCATGCGGGTGGCGGTTTCGAGTTGCAGGTCGAAGGTCAGCCGGTCCTCCGCCCGCCCCGTGATCATGTGCAAATGGCAGCGCACCGCCCAGAGGAAATCCTCCGCCTTCTGGAACTGGCGCAGTTCGGTTTCGGTCAGCAGGCCGACATCGACCAGTTCCGCCACCGACTTCACCCGGTTCACATATTTGCCGATCCAGAACAGCGTGTGCAGGTCGCGCAGGCCGCCCTTGCCCTCCTTCACATTGGGTTCGACGACATAGCGGCTGTCGCCCATGCGCTTGTGCCGTTCGTCCCGTTCCTCCAGCTTTTCGGTGACGAAGGCGCGGGCTGTGCCCTGCATCACATCGGCGTCGAAACGGGTGCTGATCTCCTCATACAGGGCGCGGTCGCCCCAGATGTAGCGCGCCTCCAGCAGGGCGGTGCGCACGGTCAGGTCCGCCTTCGCCATGCGGATCGTCTCATCGATGGAACGGCTGCTATGGCCGACCTTCAGCCCCAGATCCCACAGCGAATAGAGCATGGATTCGATGACCTGCTCGGTCCAGCCGGTGGGCTTCCACGGGGTGATGAAGCCGATGTCGACATCGCTGTGCGGCGCCATCTCGCCCCGGCCATAACCGCCGACCGCGATCAGCACGATCCGCTCGCCGGTGCTGCGGTTGCCCGCCGGGTAGAGGTGATGGGTTGTCGCGTCGTAGAGCAGGCGCAGGATCTGGTCGATCAGGAAGGCAAAGGCGGTCACGGCCTCCCGCCCTCGGGTCGGCCTCTGGCTGAGGCGGCGGGCGACATCCTCCCGCCCGGCGTCCAGTGCGTCCTTCAGTTCCTTCACGATCAGGCCGCGCAGCTTGATCTGGTCGCCCCGATGCTCCTGCGCCAGGGCGGCGATGCGGTCGGAAATGGCGCGCCGGTCGATGATCGCGCGCCTGGACCCCAATTTCGGAAACTGCATGACCATAAGGCTTATCTAGTCTTCCTGACCGGCTGCTGCCAGTTGCTTGAGCCGGTAGAGTTGGTCCAGCGCCTCCCGGGGCGAGAGCGCGTCGGCGTCGATGCCATCCAGCGCGGCGCGCAGGGGATCGACCTTTTCCTCCACCTGAGCCGTGGCGGCGGCGAAGAGGGGCAGGTCGTCCAGCCCCGCCGCGATGCCGCCGGTCCTGGCCTTGCCCGCTTCAAGGCGGGAGAGGACGTCCTTGGCGCGCTTCAGGACGGCGGGTGGAAGCCCGGCCAGCCGCGCCACCGCCAGGCCATAGCTGCGGTCCGCAGGGCCCTCCGCCACCTCGTGCAGCAGGACCAGATCGCCCTTCCATTCCCGCGCACGGACATGGTGGAGCGAGAGCGAGGCAAGGGTTTCCGCCAGCCGGGTCAGTTCATGATAATGGGTCGCAAACAGGCAGCGGCAGCGATTGACCTCATGCACCGCCTCCACCACCGCCCATGCCAGCGCCAACCCGTCATAGGTCGACGTGCCGCGTCCGACTTCATCGAGGATGACGAAGCTTCGCTCGGTCGCCTGGGCAAGGATGGCGGCGGTTTCGACCATCTCGACCATGAAGGTGGAGCGGCCCTTGGCCAGATTGTCCGATGCGCCGACGCGGCTGAACAGCCGGTCGACCAGCGTCAGGGTCGCGGACGCGGCGGGCACATAGGCGCCTGCCTGCGCAAGGATCACGATGATCGCATTCTGCCGCAGGAAGGTGGATTTACCGCCCATATTGGGTCCGGTGACGAGCCACAGCCGGTCCCCGGCCGACAGCCGGCAATCATTGGCGACGAAGGGCTGACCATCGCGGCGCAGCGCGTCCTCGACCACCGGATGACGGCCGCCGACGATTTCCAGGCAGGGGCCTTCGCCATCCTGCGCGACGAAATGGGGCCGTTGCCAGCCGCCCTCCGCGGCGCGTTCCGCCAGCGCCGCCGCCACGTCGAGCCGGGCAAGGGCATCGGCGGCGCGGGCGATCTCCGCCTTGCGGGCGAGGGTGGCTTCGACAAGGTCTTCCAGATGCGCGGCTTCCGCCACCAGCGCGTGGGCGCCTGCCTGCGCCACGCGGCTCGCCTGTTCGTGCAGGTCGACCGAATTGAAGCGCACCACCCCGGCCAGCGTCTGGCGATGGGTGAAGCCGCTGTCGGGCTGCATCAACTGGTCGGCGGCGCGGGCGGGCACCTCGACATGATAGCCCAGAACGCCATTATGCCGGATCTTGAGCGAGGCGATGCCGGTCTGCTCGCGATATTTCGCCTCCAGCGCGGCGATGGCGCGGCGGCCGTCCCCGGCGAGGCGGCGCAACTCGTCCAGCGCGGCGTCATAGCCGTCCGCGATATAGCCGCCATTGGCGGTCTCGGTCGGCGGGCTGGGGACGAGGGCGCGGGACAGGCTGTCGACCAGCGCGCCATGGCCGTCGAGCGAGGGAAGGAGTTGCGCCAGCAGCAAGGGCTGGTCGGGCAGGCGGCCCAGCCGCTCCCGCAACAGCCGCGCCTCGCCAAGCCCGTCGCGCAATTGGCCAAGATCGCGGGGGCTTCCCCGGCCCATCGCGAGACGGCCCAAGGCGCGGCCGATGTCGGGCAAGGCCCGCAGCGCCACGCGCAACTGGTCGCGCAGCATGCTGTCGTCATGGAACAGTTGCACCAGGCCCAGCCGCGCTTCGATCCCGGCCTGGTCCATCAACGGCGCGGACAGGTCCTGCGCCAGCAATCGGGCGCCTGCACCCGTGACGGTCCGGTCGACAGCGCCGAGCAGGCTGCCCGCCCGCGTACCGCTCATGGTGGCGGTGATCTCCAGGCTCTCGCGCGTCGCGGCGTCGATGGCGACGTGCCCGCCGCTGGTTTTCCGCATCGGCGGGGCGAGGAAGGGCAGGGTGCCCTTGCCTGCATGGTCGAGATAGCTGAGCAGGCCGCCCATCGCCGCCAGTTCGGCGCGACCGAACTGGCCGAATCCGTCCAGCGTGGCGACGCCGAAGAGGCGTTTCAGCGCTGCTTCGGCCCGGCTGCTGGAAAAGGCCGCGCGGTCGAAGGGGTGGGAGTCCGGCAGTTCCAGCTCCAGCCCGTCCGGCAGCACGATCTCGCTTGGCCGCAGCCGCGCCAGTTCGGCGGGCAGATCGGCCGCCCGCAGGGTCAGCGTCTCGAACCGCCCGGTCGAAATGTCGGCGGCGGCCAGGCCATATTCCCCCGCCTCCTCGCCGCCGACCTGCGCCAGCGCCACCAGCATATTGTCGCGCCGGCTGTCGAGCAGCGTCTCCTCGGTCAGCGTGCCCGCCGTCACGTAACGGACGATGGCGCGGGCGACGAGGGACTTGGACCCCCGCGCTTTGGCTTCGGCGGGCGTCTCGGTCTGCTCCGCGATGGCGACGCGATGGCCCGCCTTGATCAGCCGCGCCAGATAGGATTCCGCGCTGTGCACCGGCACGCCGCACATCGGGATCGGCGCGCCGCCATGCTCGCCCCGGCTGGTGAGCGCGATGTCCAGCGTCGCCGCCGCCGCCTTCGCATCCTCGAAGAACAGCTCGAAGAAATCGCCCATGCGGTAGAAGAGCAGGCAATCCTGCGCCTCCGCCTTCAGCGCAAGATATTGCGCCATCATCGGCGTCGCCTGTTGCGTGGATGTGTTGATCGTTCGCGCCATGGCACAGCGGATAGCGTGAAGCCCGGCCTCATGCCAGTGCTGCAAGAAACAGCAGGAAAATTGCGCTTCTCGCACTTGCCCACAAGATATTCTTACCGCTAGGGCGGTCGGCATTCAGCCCATTCGGGCCTGCAAAGCGCGATTTTCTGCGCTTCGGTGCGCACATACTTGCGTATGCTGCGCTCCGATGCTCGAAAATCACCCTTTTCGGCTCCGCCTGAACTGAATGCCGGAGCGCCCTATGGGGCGAGCTTATTGTTTCAAACAAGGGGTGGGTGCAGCCATGACCGACAAGTCGAATGTGGAATTTTCAGAGCGCGAGGCGCTGTTCTTCCACTCGACCGGCCGCCCCGGCAAGATCGAGATCATCGCGTCGAAGCCGATGGCGACCCAGCGCGATCTTTCGCTCGCCTATTCGCCCGGCGTCGCGGTGCCGGTGCGGGCCATCGCGGAAGACCCGGCGACCGCCTATGACTATACCGCGAAGGGCAATCTGGTCGCGGTGATCTCCAACGGCACGGCGATCCTGGGCCTCGGCAATCTGGGCGCGCTGGCGTCCAAGCCGGTGATGGAAGGCAAGTCGGTCCTCTTCAAGCGCTTCGCCGCCGTCGATTCCATCGACATCGAACTCAAGACTGAGGATGTCGACAAGTTCATCGACGCCGTCGAGCTGATGGAGCCGACCTTCGGCGGCATCAACCTGGAGGACATCAAGGCGCCGGAATGCTTCATCATCGAACAGACGCTGAAGGAGCGGATGAACATTCCGGTCTTCCATGACGACCAGCACGGCACGGCGATCATCGCGGCGGCGGGCGTCATCAATGCGGCGATGCTGACCGGCCGCGAGATGAAGGACATGAAGGTGGTGGTGAACGGCGCTGGCGCGGCGTCGATTTCCTGCACCGAACTGATCAAGGCGCTGGGCGTACAGCATGACAATGTCATCATGTGCGACAGCAAGGGCGTGATCTATCAGGGCCGCACCGAGGGCATGAACCAGTGGAAGTCGGCCCATGCGGTGAAGACCGACGCCCGCACCCTGGCCGAAGCGGTCAAGGGCGCGGACGTATTCCTGGGCCTCTCTGTCGCGGGCGCGATGACGCAGGACATGGTGAAGTCGATGGCCGACAAGCCGATCATCTTCGCCATGGCGAACCCCGACCCGGAAATCTCGCCGCCCGAAGCGCATGCGGTGCGCCCCGATGCCATCGTCGCCACCGGCCGGTCGGACTATCCCAACCAGGTCAACAATGTGCTGGGCTTCCCCTTCATCTTCCGCGGCGCGCTCGACGTGCGGGCGACCGGGATCAACGAGCCGATGAAGCTCGCCGCCGCCAAGGCGATTGCGGAACTGGCGCGCGAACAGGTGCCGGAGGAAGTGGCCAAGGCCTATGGCCGTTCGCACAGCTTCGGCCCGGATTACATCATCCCCGCGCCCTTCGACCCGCGTCTGATGGAGGTCGTCCCCTCCGCCGTCGCGCAGGCGGCGATGGAGACCGGCGTTGCGCAGAAGCCGATTGCGGACATGGCGGCCTACCGCCAGTCGTTGAAGGCCCGGCTCAATCCGACCACCTCGGTCCTCACCACTGCCTATGAAGTGGCGAAGGCCAATCCCAAGCGCGTCGTCTTTGCCGAAGCGGAAGAGGAAGTGGTGCTGCGCGCGGCGATCCAGTTCCGCACGCTGGGCTATGGCATCCCCGTGCTGGTCGGTCGCGGCCATGTCTATGACAAGCTCAAGGAACTGGGCGTGCAGGACCCGGAAAGCTTCGAACTGCACAACAGCGTCAATTCCCCGCTGGTGCCGGAGATGGTCGACACGCTCTACAAGCGGCTCCAGCGCCGCGGCTATCTGCGCCGCGACTGCGAGCGGATGGTCAATCGCGACCGCAACATCTTCGGCTCGCTGCTGGTGAAGATGGGCCATGCCGACGCGATGATCACCGGCATGACCCGGCCCTTCGCCCAGACGCTGCGGGAGGTGAAGCGGGTGATGGACCCGGCGGCGGACCGCACCCCCTTCGGCATCCATGTGCTGGTGACGAAGGACAAGACGGTGTTCCTGGCGGACACCACGGTCAATGAGCGCCCCTCGGCGCAGGAACTGGCGGACATCGCGGAAGGCACCGTGGCGGTCGCCCGCCGCATGGGCCATGACCCGCGCGTCGCCTTCCTGTCCTATTCCAATTTCGGCAACCCGCCGGGCAGCTTCCTCGATAATGTGCGCGACGCGATCAAGGCGCTGGAAGAGCGGAATGTCGATTTCGAATTTGAAGGCGAAATGACCGTCGACGCGGCGCTCAACCCCACGGTGATGAAGAATTATCCGTTCAGCCGTCTGTCCGGCCCGGCCAATATCCTGGTGATGCCGGGGCTTCAGTCGGCCAATATCTCGGCCAAGCTGCTGCGCGAACTGGGCGGCGCGACCATGATCGGGCCGATGCTGGTCGGCATGGACAAGTCGGTGCAGATCGCCACCATGGCGTCCAACGCTTCGGAACTGCTGACGCTGGCGGTGCTGGCTTCGGCGGGTGTGGCAATCTGACGGAAGTGCGGGTGTGAGCGACTGGCCGGAGGTGGCCAATTCAAGACATTCCCCTCCCGTAAACGGGAGGGGTTAGGGGTGGGTGCGAGCGTAGCGAGCTTTTGACTTAGCCGTTGCAAAACAGCGCAGATGCCGCGCCAGCCCACCCCCTAACCCCCTCCCGCCTGCGGGAGGGGGAATGTCCGCCTTCCACCCTAGATCGCGCGCCCTTTCCAGTCGGCCAGATCGTCCGGCTGGTCGATGTCGAAGCCCAGACCGCGCCGGACGACCGGCGAGAACATCAAACCAAGCCGTTCCGCTTCCGCCCTGTGCGCCGAGAAACTGCCCTGGCCATAATGGAACTGGAAATCCGCCGCTCGCGGCAGAGGCAAGGACAATGCATTGGTTCCCCGCCCATGGACATCGGGCGCGGCCGCAATGCCGGGGGCGTCCAGCAGCGCCGCCACATCCGCTGCCTCGACCAGCGGCAGGTCGGCCGAGAGGAACAGCAGCCGCTCGACTCCTGCCCCCAATGCCGCATCGCGGGCGCTCGTCACGGCAGGGTTAAGGCCGCCGCCCGGATCATCGAGCAAGCCTATGCTCTCCGGCAGTCCATGCCGCGACGGCCCCAGCAGCCGCAGCCTTTCCATCCCGACCACTTCCGCCGCAGCCCCCACCGTGCGGTGCAGCATCTCCGCCACCAGATTGCGCCGTCCGGTTTCGTCCAAAACAGGCGCCAGCCGCGTCTTGCAGGCGGCGGGCGCCTTGACCGGGATGACGATCCAGCAGTTCATGACCGTCAACCGGCGATCCGTTCGGCCAGATCCAGCGCCGCCCGCGCCACCCGGGCGCGGTCGTCCAGCGTCTTCATCAGCGTGTCGGTGACGGCATGGGCGATATCCAGCCCTTCGCCCCCGTCGCGGACGTCGACCAGCAGCGCGTCGATGACGCCTTCATAATGGGCGGCAATGGCCTGGTTGGTGACGCCCAGTCCCAACTCGCCCATCAGCTTGGCGGTCGGTCCCTTGACCGCCTGCCCGCCGACGATCGGTGACACCGCGACGACCGGCGCCTTTCTTGCCGCCAACGCTTCGCGGATGCCGGGCACCGCCAGAATCGGGTCGACGCTCAGCCAGGGATTGGACGGCGCGATCACTATGGCGCGGGTTGCGGGATCGCTGATCGCCTTGATCACGCCGGGCGCAGGATGCGCTTGCTCCGCGCCCTCGAAGCGGATCGCCCGGACCGCCGGGACGCAGCGCTGCTCGACGAAATAGCGCTGGAAGGGGAGGTCGCCCGCATCGGTGGAGACATGGGTGGCCACGGCATCGTCGCTCATCGGCAATATCTTGAGGCCAAGGTCCCAGGCCGTCGCAAAACGAGCCGTCACCGCGCTCAACGTTTCGCCCGACGCCAGCATGTGCGACCGCAGCACATGCAGCGCCATGTCGCCGTCGCCCAGCAGGAACCAGTCCTCGCCGTCCAGCGATTCGAGCGCGTCCATGAAGCTCCATGTCTCACCCTCGCGGCCCCAGCCCTGCGCGGCATTGGCCCTGCCCGACAGGGTATAGAGCAGCGTGTCGATGTCGGGAGAGATCGCCAGCCCGAGATGACGGAAATCGTCCCCCGTGTTGACGATGGCGGTGATGTCCTCCGGCGGGCAGACCTGCATCAGCCCCAGCACCAGCTTGGCGCCGCCGACCCCCCCGGTCAGAACGACGATGCGGCCGCTCACCGGAACAGATCCTCTTCCAGCGGGCGGACCAGCGCGCCCGCGCCTGCATCTCCTTCGGGCAGGGCCACGCCGCGCAGCAGGGCGGCGGGCACGCTTTCCGCGCCCTCGCCCGTCACCAGCGTTGCGGCGGTGGCGATCTGGTCGGCCAGCGCGATCTGCGTCACCTCCAGCCGCCGTCCGTCCCGATCCTCCTCGCCGCGGCGGTCGACCAGCGCGGGCAATCCCGCAGCGCCGATCGCGACGCCCACCACGCCGTGGCGCCATGGCCGTCCGAAACTGTCGGAAACGACGATGCCGATCCCGGCCGCCTCGGCCCCCGCCAGCGCCGCCAGCAGGCCGCGCGCCGATCCGTCGGGATCGAGCGGCAGCAGCAATGCGCGATCTTCCTCCCCCGGCCCGATATTGGACCGGTCGATGCCGCCGTTCGCCATCACATGGCCCAGCCGGTGGCGGGTGATCAGCACATGGGGCACCGCGCGCACCACGCTGCTGCTTTCGCGCAGCACCAGTTCGACCAGCCGGGGGTCCTTGCGCGTCGTGGCGGCCAGCTCCAGCGCCTGCGCGCCCGGCTCGACGCTGTCCAGCGCGACCATCCGTCCTTCCGCCTTGGACAGGATCTTCTGCGTCACGACCAGCACATCGCCGGCCTGGAGCGGCCACAGGCCCGCCTTCGCCAGACTGTCGCGCAGCACCGCCGCCAGATCGTCGCCGGCCCGGATTTCAGGAATATCGCATAGCGGATGAATCGAGATCATGCCGTGCTGTAGCGTGCAATTGCCGGTTAAGGTAGCATTGCGATTTCCCGGAAAAGGAAACTCATGAGCTTATCAGCGGGATTCGCTTGCCATGCCCCGGCCGAGTCTGGAAGAGAGGCGACGATGAAGATCAGTGACGATATTTTTCCCCTTCAGGGCGTCCGCGCATGAGCGAGGCCATCGCCTTCGACAGCGGCACTTTCCGCCGTGTGCTGGGGCATTATCCCACGGGGGTCTGCGTGGTGACGGCGGTGGAGGACGATCATGCGCCCACCGGCATGGTCGTCGGTTCCTTCACCTCCGTTTCGCTCGATCCGCCGCTGGTCGCCTTTTTCCCTGCCAAGAATTCGCTGAGCTGGCCGCGGATCGAAAGGGCGGGGAAATTCTGCGTCAACATCCTCGCCAGCGACCAGAAGCCGCTTTGCCAGCAATTTTCGGCCAAGGGCGCGAACGACAAGTTCGCCGGGGTGACGCATCGCGTCTCCGCCAATGGCTCGCCGATCCTGGATGGGGTGGTGGCTTGGATCGACTGCCGGCTCGAAGCGGTGCATGAAGCGGGCGACCATTATATCGTGCTGGGCCGGGTCATCGCGCTGGAGGTGGAAACGCCGGGCAAGCCGCTGCTCTTCTTCCAGGGCGGCTATGGCGAGTTCGCTCATCTGAGCTGATCCTGTCGATCAGCGTTGTGCGGGGGAACACTGGGACCGGCCCCCAGCGCGCCATGATCCTGCGCAGGACCATGGCCGGCCCTATGGAAGCGCATGTACGCTTTCCATCCCCCATTGCCGCCGCTGAATCGCATCTCCCCGCGACCCGGAGGGGATCTCCGAAAACCCACGAAAAATCATGGCCGTTACGGCACGGCGAGGGTATAGCCTGCCGGGCAGGCGGATAGGCGCGCCGAAGACGCGCCGCGAATGAGGAGATGCCGTTTTGAGCGCGATCGAGCGTTTTCCCAATCTGGTGACCATGTTCTTCGCCCGCGCCAAGGCGATGGGGGACACGCCCTTCCTCTGGCGCAAGGTGGCTGGCCAATGGAAGTCGCTGAGCTGGACCGAAGTCGCCCATGACGTCGCCGCACTGGCCAGCGCATTGCAGGCGCAGGGATTGAGGCCCGGCGATCCGGTGATGCTGGTCAGCGAGAACCGGCCGGAATTCTGCATCGCGGACCTTGCCATCATGGCCGCGGGCTGCGTCACCGTGCCGACCTACACCACCAACACCACGCGCGATCACCAGCATATCCTGACCGACAGCGGCGCCCGGGCCGTCATCGTCTCCACCGCCAGGCTGGCGCAGAACCTGATGCCAGCCGTGCTGCGGTCGCAGGCGAGCTTCGTCATCGGCATGGAGCCGTTGCGCGGCATGCAGGGTCATGTCGCCTGCCATTTGTGGAGCGACCTGATCGCCCATTATCCCACCGACATCGATGCCTGCGCCGCTGGCCAGACGGCGAAGCGCGACGATCTGGCCTGCATCATCTACACCAGCGGCACCGGCGGCGCGCCGCGCGGGGTGATGCAGCATCATGGCGCCATCCTCTGCAATATCGAGGGGGCGGACAAGTTGCTGGAGGAGGATTTCGGCCGGGACGAAGAGGTGTTCCTGTCCTTCCTGCCGCTGTCCCACGCCTATGAACATAGCGGCGGCCAGTTCCTGCCGATCATGGCGGCGGGGCAGATCTATTATGCGGAAGGGCTGGAAAAACTCGCCAGCAATATCGAGGAGGCGCGGCCGACGATCATGGTCGTCGTCCCCCGCCTGTTCGAAGTGCTGCGCGCCCGCATCATCAAGTCGGTCGAGAAGCAGGGCAAATTCCCCACCTATCTGCTGGGCCAGGCGCTGCGCATCGCGGCCAGGGAACAGCGCGGGCAAAAATCGCTGCTCGACCTGCCGATGAAGGCGCTGCTGGCGCGCACGCTGAAGCCGAAGATCGCGGCGCGCTTCGGCGGGCGGATGAAGGCGCTGGTGTCGGGCGGGGCGCCGCTCAATCCGGATGTCGGCCTGTTCTTCGACGCGATGGGGCTGACGCTGCTCCAGGGTTATGGCCAGACCGAGGCGGGGCCGGTGATCAGTTGCAACCGCCCCCGCGCCGGGATCGCGATGGACACGGTCGGCCCGCCGCTCGACGGGGTGGAGGTGCGGATCGCGGAGGATGGCGAGATTCTCGTGCGCGGCGAACTGGTGATGCACGGCTATTGGCGCAATCCCGCGGAAACGGAGAAGGCGCTGCAAAATGGCTGGCTCCACACCGGCGACATCGGGGAGATCGATGAAAAGGGCCGCATCCGCATCACCGACCGCAAGAAGGACCTGATCGTCAACGACAAGGGCGACAATGTCTCGCCGCAGAAGGTGGAGGGCATGCTGACGCTCCAGCCGGAGATCGGGCAGGCGATGGTCTATGGCGACCGCCGCCCGCATCTGGTGGGTCTGCTGGTGCCCGATGCCGAATGGACGCGGGAATGGGCGCTGGCGCAGGGACGGAATGTTGAAGGGATCGCGGCCGATCCCGCCTATCAGGCGGCGCTGCGCGCGGCGGTCGACCGGGTGAATGACGACCTGTCCGTGATCGAACGGGTGCGGCGGTTCATCCTGGCGGATGAGCCCTTCACCATCGACAATAGCGAGATGACGCCGTCGATGAAGATCCGCCGCCACGTCATCCGCGCCCGCTATCAGGAACGGCTCGACGCGCTGTACAAGGGGTGAAGCCTGGCTGATCCTGTTCCTGCCTTTGCAGGACCAGGACGCCATAAGGAAGCAACCCTATTTCGACGGCGCGCGATAGGGGATGAAGTCACCCAGCGCGCAATTTCCCGTCGCCATGCCGGTCATCAGGTCGGCGCTGGTCAACTGGTCCCCGCGGCAATATTGCGATCCCCAGGTCCTGATGATCAGCGTGTCGCCGCGCGACAGCCCGGAACAGCTGCCGATCAGGTCGTTGCGGTAGACCAGCCGCCGGCTGACCCGGTAGAGCAGGACGCTGTTGCTGATGGCCGTCAGATTGGACTGGGATTCCCGATTGACGCAGCTCGTCCTTTCGCCCGGCACCTTGCCCGCCAGGGCCCGTTCCAGCTCGCTGGTCTGTTTTTCGGTCAGCCTGGGCGGCTCATAGCTGTCCGAACATCCGGCCAGCAGCAGCGGGGCCAGGCACAGGCTGGAACGCAACATCCATGGACGCATGGCATCTCTCCTCATTCGTCCCGCTTGCAGGACGACAAAGCAGCGCGAAAACCGTCACGCCGCATCCTTCGCCGCGCGCCGTTCGGCCAGTTGCGCGACATCGCGGGCGCGCATGAAGACATTGGTTGCGCGTTCCTGCCCGATGCTGGTCGGCACCGTGGCCTCTCCCCGCGAACGCGCCGCGTCGACATCCCCCATGCGGGCGCGCAAGGCGGCGTTGTCCGGCTCCACCGTCAGGGCGAAGCGGCCGTTCGACTGCGTATATTCATGCGCGCAATAGACGGCCGTATCGTCGGGCAGGGCAGCGAAGCGCTGCATATTGGCGAACATCTGCGCCGCCGTTCCCTCGAACAGCCGGCCGCAACCCATGGCGAACAGCGTGTCCCCGACGAAGATCAGGCGGTCGTCGGCCAGATGATAGGCGATATGCCCGGCGGTATGGGCTGGCACCTCCAGCACGGTGGCCTGATGGGCGCCGATGCGGACGCTATCGCCCTCCCGCACCGTGCGGTCCAGCGTGCCGATCTTCTCCGCCTCCGCCGCCGGGCCGGTGATGATGCAGCCCGTCGCCGCCTTGATCGCCGCATTGCCGCCGACATGGTCGCCATGCCAGTGGGTGTTCCAGATCTGGCCGATGGTCCAACCCCTCTGCCGGGCTGCTTCCAGCACCGGCTCCGCCACGGCGGGATCGACGGCCACAGTCTCCCCGCTGGCGTCGTCATGCAGCAGCCAGACATAATTGTCGCTGAGAACGGGTATGCGGACGACCTCCAGCATGGCCTACCAGGCTCCCACATTGGGCATCGATGCCCAGGGTTCGGCCGGATCAAGATGTCCGTCCTGCAACAGTTCGATCGAGATATTGTCCGGCGTCCGCACGAAGGCCATGTGACCGTCGCGCGGCGGCCGGTTGATGGTGACGCCCGCGTCCATCAGCCGCTGGCAGGTCTCGTAGATATTCTCGACCCGATAGGCGAGATGCCCGAAATTGCGTCCGCCGCCATAGACCTCCGGCGGCGTACCGTCCTCCGCCGGCCAGTTATAGGTCAGTTCGACCTGCGCCTCTTCATCGCCGGGCGCGGCGAGGAAGACCAGCGTGAACCGCCCCTGCGCATTGTCGATGCGCTTCTGCTCCTCCAGGCCAAGCAGGCGGAAGAAGTCGACGGTGCGGTCGATGTCGGTCACGCGGATCATCGTGTGCAGATATTTGGGCAAGAAATCACTCCATTCGTCGCCATAAAGCAACGGTTCATCTCTGAAGACCTAAGACGCTTCCAAGATAAGATGCGTCGGGCTTCGACGGAAGAGGGAGGCAGGCATGGCCTTAACTTATCATGACAAGCTTTTCATGGGCTGCGCGGCCGTTCTGGCGCTCAGCATGGTCGGCGGCGGCTATCTGCTGGGCGACGGGCTCAAGCGGGCGAAGGCGGCGGACCGATCCGTCACCGTGCGCGGACTGGCGGAAAGGGATGTGACCGCGGACCTCGCCACCTGGTCGATCAGCTATTCCGCCACCGGTTTCGACCTGCCCGCTGTCCGGGCGGAGATCGACAATAACACCCGCGAACTGCGCGCCTATTTCGCCGGCCTCGGCTTCAGGCCGGATGCGCTGACCGCCACCGGCGCCGGGGTCAACCAATATATCAACAATGGCGTCAACACGATCACCATCACCCAGCGGATGTTGCTGCGCACCACCGACATTCCCCGCGCCCAGCGCGCCGTGGCGCAGCAATTTGATCTGGTCCGGCGGGGCGTCACGCTGCAGGAGGGGTCGGGCATGCGCTACAGTTTCACAAGGCTCAACGACGTGAAGCCCCGGATGGTCGCCGCCGCGACCAGGGATGCCCGCGCCGCCGCCGAGCAGTTCGCCCGCAACAGCGGGGCGAGCGTCGGCGGCATCAAGAGCGCGACGCAAGGCTATTTCTCGATCGAAGCACGTGATGGCGAAGCCGACGGGTCGAGCGACACACCCTATAAGAAGGTGCGCGTCGTCACGACCGTCGACTTTTACCTCAAATAGCCATCAATCCTGGTCGTCGCCGATGATCGCACCGGCAGCGCCGCCGATCACAGCGCCCTCCACCGTGCCAAGGCCGGTGGCGGAGCCCACCACGGCGCCGCCCGCGCCGCCGATCAGCCCGCCGCGCGTCGCGCCATGCGAACAGGCGGTCAGCGCCAGCGCGCCCGCGGCCAGCAGGCCCAGCGCCGCGAACTTTCCATGACGATCCGGCATCCTCATGCTCCTTATCCCTTCGCGTCCCGCCTGGCGGGCCAACGGAGAATGGCGGGCGGAGGTTCCTTGGTCGCCCTTCAGCGGGCGGGCTTCGGCGGCAGGCGGGAAAGATTGTCGGCGGCCGCCTTTCCCGCCGGCGCTTCCGCCGCCAGCTTCACCGCCCGCTGCCAGGCGGAACGGGCCACATCCTCATGATCGGTGAGGATGGCGATATTGCCTTCCTCCAGCGCGACGGAAGCATCGTCGGGCGAAAGCTGCACCGCCCGCGCGATATGCGCCTGCGCCAGCTTCATTTCCCCCGATCGCCGGGCCAGCGTGGCCGAAAGCAGCCAGGCCAGCGGGTCCCGCGGCACCTGATCCAGCGCCGCATCGAGCGAAGCGCGGGCGCCCTTCACATCGTTCAGCGCCACCAGCGCGCGGGCGCGGTCCAGATGGACCTCGCCCTTCTCCAGACCGTCGGGCAACCCACGCGCCAGCGCCGCGTCGAAATCGTCCCGCGCCTTGGCGGCGTCGCCACCAGCCAGCGCGGCATTGCCGGCCTGCGCCCAGAGCCGGCCGCTCTGCACCATTTCGCCATTGCGTTCGGCTTCGTCCGCCCCCTGTTCGAAGGCGACGATGGCGGGCGCCCAGCGTTCGGCGCGGGCATAGGCAAAGCCCATGCAGTTGCGCGCATAGAAGCTACCGCCGTCGATCCGCCATTGCTGAGCGAAGGCGACGCCCTTGTCCGGCGCCTCCACCGCCTGGTCCAGGCAGGCCTGGAATTTCGCCGCATATTTGTCCGGCACCGGAATGCGGCCCTCACTCGCTCCTGCTCCTGACCGCGCCGGAGCGGCCGACGCAGAAGCCGCCGCTTCCGCCTTTTCCTTCCTCTTGCGGTTCATCACCGCCTCGACCTCCGGATCATAGGCCTGCGGGGCGAGCAGCAGCAGCGGGAGGAAGAGGAAGGGCATCAGAGGCTGTCCAACAGGCTGGAGACGGTCCGGATCAGCAGGGCGATGTCCGGGTCGCGGGAAAGGCGATGGTCGCCATCCTTAATCAGCAGCGTCTGCACATCGGATGAACGCAGCCGCTCCGCGATCCGCAACGCTGTTCGCCAGGGCACGTCGGGGTCGGCCTGCCCCTGCAACAGCCGCACCGGGCAATCGATCGCGATCTCCCCCTCCAGCAGCCGCAGCGACTGGCCCGATTCCCAGAAGGCCAAGGTGGTGACATAGGGGTTATCGCCATAAGGGGTCGGTTCGACGATCCGTCCTTCCGTCGCCAGCAGGGCCTTGTCCGCGTCGGTAAAGCCCCATTCGGTGAAATCGGGCGCCGCCGCGATGCCGACCAGCCCCGCCACCCGCTCCGGCCGGGCCAGCGCGATCAGCAGCGCCAGCCAGCCGCCCATGGAAGATCCCACCAGCACCACCGGCCCCTGGGTCAGGGAATCGATCAGCAGCAGCGCATCGTCGCGCCAACTCGCCAGCGTGCCATCCTCGAACCGTCCCTCGCTCGCGCCATTGCCGGCATAATCGAGCCGCAGCATCGCCCGGCCCTGATCCTGCGCCCAACCGTCCAGCGCAACCGCCTTGCCGCCTTCCATGTCGGACATGTAGCCGGGCAGGAAGACGATCGTGGGGGCGGTGCCGGGCCGGTGCCGACAGGCCAGCCGCAACCCGTCCGGCCGAGGGTGAAAGGCGGGCGGCGCGACGTCGGGACGATCCATGCTATTTCTCCGGTTCAACGGCAGGGGCCTGAAAAAGGCCCGTAAAAAGCTCTTGGCCTGGAAACCAGAAAAATAAAAAATAATGCGCCTGCCGTGATTGACAGCCCCCCGGCCAGCGGCTAGTTGCGCGCTCCTACCCCGTGCCCAGATGGCGGAATTGGTAGACGCACCAGCTTCAGGTGCTGGCGATCGCAAGGTCGTGGAGGTTCGAGTCCTCTTCTGGGCACCAGCACTTCTCAAGTGCTTGAAATCTCTCGGGGATCGCCCAAAAAACGGTCCCCAGAGAGCATCTGCTACCCCAAACTGCTACGGGAAAATGGCCCATCATCAGGCC
>NZ_LXYF01000050.1:0-52534 GCF_002894065.1 Sphingobium sp. SA916 | reverse complement strand
GGCGCGGGAGCCCTGGTTCGCGGCGGCGATGCTGGGCGCGGTCGCGGCCATGCTGGCGCTGCTGACCGGCATCGGCCTATTGGTCCGGCGCGTCGCGCGTCGGCTGCCCGCGCCGCGTCGTCCGCTTGCCCGGCTGGCGGTCGCCAATCTCCATCGGCCCGGTGCGCAGACGTCGGCGCTGGTGGTGGCGCTGGGGCTGGGCCTGACGCTGTTCGTGACGCTGGCGGCGATCCAGTCGAGCCTCAGCGCCGAAATCCGCAACACCGTGCCCCGCACCGCGCCGGACCAGTTCGTGCTGGACATCCCCATCGCCGCCAGGGACAGGTTCCTTGCGCTGGTCGGCAGGGAGGCGCCGGGTGCCAAGGTCAATATGGTGCCGACCCTACGCGGGACGATCGTCGCCTATGGCGGGCAGCGGGTGGCGGACCTCAAGGAACTGCCCGAGGGCGCCTGGTTCCTGCGCGGTGAGCGGGGCGTCACCTATAGCGAGGCTCTGCCCGAGGGGTCGGAACTGGTCGAAGGGCAATGGTGGCCCCGCGACGATGCCGGGCCGCCGCTCGTCTCGCTCGACCGCGAGGCGGCGGAGGTGATGGGCGTCGGCATCGGCGACACGCTCACCGTGTCCGTGCTGGGGCGCGAGATCGAGGCGCGCATCGCCTCCCTGCGGCAGGTCAATTGGGAGACGATGGGTTTCAACTACATCATGGTCTTCTCCCCCAACACGCTGCGCAGCGCGCCGCACAGCCTGTCGGCGACGATCACGATGAAGGGCGCGTCGGAAGGGGCGATGACGCGCACGCTGCTGGCGGCCTTCCCCTCCGTCTCGATCATCGCCGTGGGCGAGGTGGTGGCGCAGGTCACGGTGCTGCTGGGGCAGATGTCCACGGCCATCGTGCTGGCGGGATCGGTCGCGATCCTGGCAGGGATCGCGGTGCTGATCGGGGCGATTGCGGCGTCGCGCCAGGCACGGGCCTATGACAGTGTGATCCTGAAGACGCTGGGCGCGACCCGCTGGCAGATATTGGGCGCGCAGGGCATTGAATATGCGCTGCTGGCCGGTGTGCTGGCGCTGGTGGCGCTTGGCCTTGGCCTTGGCGCGGGCTGGTTCGTGATCGTGCGGATATTCGATTTCCACTGGGCGCCGGATTGGCTGCTCGTACTCTCGACCCTGGGCGCGGGGGCGGTGCTTACACTGGGGATCGGGCTGTTGGGGTCGATCCCGCTGATGTCGGTGCGGCCGGCCCGCGCCTTGCGGGCGTTGTAGGGAGCGGCCCTGTCGCGCAGGGAAGCGGCCGCTACTGCGCGAACAACCGTTTCGGCAGCACGACATGCACGCCCTTGTTGCGGTCGACGAGCCATCGCCCGCAACGCTGCCTCGCCCAGAAAGTCGATCATGTTGCGAAGCGCCTTGCGCGTGGCGTGGCTGTCCATATTACCACGATGGATGGCGGGCGGCGAGGAATCGACCCTGCCGCGTGCGGTCGGCCGCGCCACGCCCATGCTGCCGAAGAAGGGCGCTAACGGTATTTCGATGCCGAGGTTGAAAAGCCCCACCATCCGGTCGCGGTCCAGCGGCACGATCCGGATTCGGGAACAGGGGAAGTTGTCCGTCAGGAAGCGCCCGCCATAGCGGAAGATGTGATGGCGAGCGGGCGGCTCAATTGCCGTTCGTCACCATGGGGGCGCTGAACGGCGCCAATGTCCGGGTGGGGCTGGAGGATTCGCTGTTCGCAGGGAAGGGGAAATTGGCGACATCCAATGCGGAGCAGGTCGCGCTGATCCGGTCCATCCTCGAACTTCTGTCGCTGGAGGTCGCGACGGCGGAGGAGACCCGCGCCATCCTTGACCTCAAGGGCGCCGACAATGTCGCCTTCTAGGCACGGGCCGGCGGGCAAGAGGATGAGGCAAGGACCGCTTGCGCGTTCAGGCAGGCGCCGTCCGGGAATCTACGGATAGGAATGAAGGGCCGGTGAGAGGAACTTCCGGGGGATCGCCACTGAGGCGAACCATCTGGAAGGGATCGGCCATCGTGAAAGCCTTGATCTATGGAGGACCGGGCGAGAAGAGCCTGGGCGAAAGGGCCAAGCCGCAGATCGCGGAGGGCGGCGACGCGATCGTCCGCGTGACGCACACCACCATCTGCGGCACCGATCTTCATATCCTGAAGGGCGATGTGCCGGGTTGCGCGCCCGGCCGCATATTGGGGCATGAAGGCGTCGGGGTGATCGATTCCGTCGGGCCTGCCGTCACCAACTTCACGCCCGGCGACCATGTCCTCATTTCCTGCATCACTGCCTGCGGACGGTGCGACTATTGCCGGCGCGGCATCTATTCCCATTGCAGGACCGGCGGCTGGCTGCTGGGCAACGAGATCGACGGGACGCAGGCGGAATATGTCCGCATACCCCATGCCGACACCAGCCTCTATCCCATTCCGGCGGGGATGGACGAGGAAGCGCTGGTGATGCTGAGCGACATCCTGCCGACCGGCTTCGAATGCGGCGTGCTCAACGGCAAGGTCGCGCCCGGAAGCAGCGTCGCGATCGTGGGCGCGGGGCCGATCGGGCTGGCGGTGCTGCTGACCGCGCAATTCTATACTCCGGCGCAGATCATCATGATCGACATGGACGCCAACCGGCTGGCCGTGGCGCGGCGGTTCGGCGCCACACGCACCATCGACAGCCGGTCCGAAGACCCGGTGGAGATCGTCAGGGGCCTGACGGACGGACAGGGCGTCGACGCAGCCATAGAGGCCGTCGGCGTCCCTGCCACATTCGAGCTTTGCCAGGACCTTGTCGCGCCGGGCGGGGTGATCGCCAATATCGGCGTGCATGGCAGGAAGGCAGACCTGCATCTCGAACGGCTCTGGTCGCATAATATCACGGTGACGACCCGGCTGGTGGACACGGTGACCACGCCGATGCTGCTGAAGACGGTGGCTGCGGAGAAGATCGACGCCGGGCAGCTCGTCACCCACCGCTTTTCGCTGGACGCCATATTGGACGCCTATGACGTTTTCGGGCGGGCGGCGAAGACCCAGGCCTTGAAGGTCCTGATCACGCCCTGAGCCGGTCGAAGGCGGCAACCGGCTTTCCGCCTGAAGGGATGCGGCGATAAAGATCCGGCGCGCGCGATCTTGCGTCCGGTTCACCGCGGCGCGCTCCAGAATGGCGGCGCGAAGCGGGTTTTCGATGAGGGAGAAACAAGATGTCGATGGTGGATCGGGTCAGGCAATCGCTGGATGTCGTCTTTCTGGCGACGCTGTCGTTCGGACTGGTGATCGCGATTTGCGCGATCATCCTGGCCAAGCTGCCGGGCTGAGGGGGGTGAAGGCGCGGCTTGTGGCGGGACGGCGGTCACGCCTTGCTGTGGTCCAGCGCCGCCATCAGGTGGACCGACAGGTCCTGGATCGTGAACGGCTTGGCCAGCAGCGGCACGCCCTCCTTCGCGGCGGAGGCCGCCGCGGCGCTGTAGCCCGTCATCAGCATCGTGCCCAGATGCGGCCAGTGCTTCCTGATCCGCAGCGCCAGCTCCATGCCGCCGACCTCGCCCGGCATGATCATGTCGGAAAGGATCAGGGAGAAATCGTCCGCCCGCTCCAGCCGGCGCAGCGCCGCGTCGCCATTGTCGACCCGCTCCATCTCATAGCCCAGCGTCGTCAGCATGCCGCCCACCGTGTCGGCCACCGTGTCGTCATCCTCCACCAGCAGGATGCGCTGCCTGCCGGAGGCGCCGACGGGTTCGGCCGGCCTGTCGCTTTCCCGGGGCGCGAGCAGGGATCGCGGCAGCAGCAGGGTGATGGTCGTCCCCCTGCCGACGATGCTGTCGACCAGCACCTCCCCGCCCGACGCCCGCGCGAAGCCGTAGACCTGGCTGAGGCCAAGCCCCGTGCCCTGACCGACCGCCTTGGTCGTGTAGAAGGGTTCGAAGATCTTGTTGACCAGTTCCGGCGCGATGCCGGCGCCGCTGTCCGTCACCGCGATCTGCACCCGGTCGGGCAGGTCGCCATGGACCGGGCGGTTCGCGCCTTCGATGACGATGGTGCCGCCCTTCTGCATGGCGTCCCGGGCGTTGAGGGCGATGTTGAGGATCGCCACCTCCAGTTCCGACGCATCCACCTCCACCGGCCAGAGGTCCGCGGGAAGGTGCATGGTCACCCCTATGCTTTCGCCCAGCGATCGTTCGAGCAGCGCATCCATGCCCCTGATCCGCTCCCGCAGGTCGACGACCTCCGGGTTGAGCGGGGTGCGGCGGGAGAAGGCGAGCAGTTGCCGCGTCAGTTTCGCGCCCCGGTCCAGCGCCTGGCGTATCCCGGCGCGCAGCTTTTCCAGCCTGGCCGCGTCCTGGGTGCGTTCCATGAGGTCGAGACCGCCGGAAGCGACCATCAGCAGATTGTTGAAGTCATGCGCGACGCCGCCGGTCAACTGGCCCATCGCCTCCATCTTCTGCGACTGGCGCAGCGCCTCTTCGGCCTGCTGGCGGCTGGCGATTTCCGCCTGGAGAGCCTGGTGCGCGCGGCGCAGCGAGGAATAGGAGGCGGCGAGCATCACGATCAGCACCGACGCCGCGATGACGATGACGGCGATGCCCAGATAGCGGGTCAGGCGGCGCGACAGGCTGTCCATGGTGGATTGGAGATAGACGGAGCCGAGCCGCGTGCTGCCCTGCTTCACCGGAACGGTGACGGCGAGCGCGGCGGGCGGCGCGTCCCGGCTGGCCTCCTCCGCCCGCTTGGGCAGCCGGGCGGGAGGGCGCGCGAAGCCGGCGGCGAAGGCGCCCTTGCCGTCA
This sequence comes from Sphingobium sp. SA916, assembly GCF_002894065.1. NCBI lineage: Bacteria > Pseudomonadati > Pseudomonadota > Alphaproteobacteria > Sphingomonadales > Sphingobiaceae > Sphingobium > Sphingobium sp. SA916. Next base: position 47,746 of record NZ_LXYF01000050.1, on the reverse strand, counting down.
TAGGCTGCGACCGCGACGATCTGGGGATCGGCCTTCAGCGCGTTCAGATATTCCTGGAGCGCGACATCGTCCTCGAACGCCAGCGGGGCGGCGATCCCATTGGCCAGAACCTGCGCCTGGACGGTCGTCTGCCGCAGCTTTTCGACGCGGCCGAGCTGTTCGAGCTGGATGGCGGCGGCCAGCCCGGCGGCCAGTAGCAGGAAGGCGATCAGGACGGCGGAAAGCGGCGTCGCCATCTGTCCGACGACTTTGCCCAGGCTGAGCCGGCTTGGGGTCGCTTGCTTCATTTCCGGTTCACCGCGATGGCAAGGCCCAGCAATTTGGAACTGATCTTGAGGCCGTTGGCCCGGGCCGCGCCGTCATCGATCTGGAACCGCACCCGGCCGCTCTGCCGCACGAATTCGATCATCGCGCCGCTGGGCCCCGCGCTCTTGTCCGCGACCGTCAGCACCGGCTGCCCCTCGGTCGTCGCGAAGGGCGCATAGCCGGGATCGGTCGAGTGTCCGGCGAACAGGATGTGGCAGCCGGCCGGGCCCGCTTCGCCGCCAGCACGCCGCACCACCACCGGCCGGCCGACCATCTTCTGGCCGCGCACCACCTCGTTGAGCAGGGTGCCGAACGGGTCCTCTCCGACGACGCAGATGACGAAATTCCTTTCCGTCCCGGAAAATGCCGCCGGGGGCCATTCCACGAAGGGCGCGAACTTGAACAGGAAATTCGCCTGGATTGCGCGTTCCAGCGTCGTCGGCGAATTGGCCGGCACCGGCGCCGGAACGACGATCGCGGCCGCCGCGAGACAGGACAGGGCGGCCCATCGCCGGCGTCGTGCCCGCCTGCCGCGCGGTGAAGGGTTCAGATCGTCCATTTGAGCGCCACGAACACGCTGCGGCGGAGCGGCGTCGCCTGCGAAGCGGGAAGCTCACGGTGGCGGCGGTGCAGCAGGTTGAAGCCCGATACCGACAGTTCGGCGCGCTCATCGAATTGCCAGCCCAGTCTTGCCCCCAGCTCCACATAGCCCGGCACATGGGGGTCGGGCAGGGCGGACACATAGCGCAGGTCGAAATCGACATTGACCTCCGGCCCGATGTCCATGGAGGAGCGCAGCGTCGCGCGGTGTTTGGGATCGTTGCCGACCTGCGACACGCCGAGCAGGGGCACCGAGTCCGGCTTGAAGCGGAACTTCTGGATCAGCAGGCTGTAGCCGGGCTTGAGCCGCCACCAGCTTGCCAGACGGATGTCGGCCCAGGCGTCGAAGCCATAGCTGTCGCCCTTTATCCCATTGCCCCAGCGCAGCGGCAGCAGCCCCTCCGGCGCCGGCTCCACCGTCCGCAGGTCGTCATAGACATTGTAGAAGGCCGAGACCGAAAGCGACGCGCGGGGCGAGAGCATCAGCCGCGTGCCCAGTTCGAAGGCGGTCAGCTTTTCGGAGCGGAAGCTTGGAAGGGCGGTCAGGAAGACGGTGCCTTCGATGGATTCGACCACATCCTCGTCGAAGGGGGTGGGGGAACGCACCGCGCGGGAGACCGCGCCCCAGACCAGGGTCCCGGGGTCGGGCTTCCAGGACAGGCGAACGCTGGGGAGAAAGGTGAGGTCCATGTAGCTGCGCTGCTCCAGCTTGGCCCCGACCGTGCCCGTGATGGACGGCGTCAGGGCGATGCTGTCCTGCGCGAACAGATTGCCGACGAAAAGGTTTCGCCGCTCGGGCACGAAGTCCAGGCCGGGAATGTCGCGGATCACATAGCGGCCGAGGCGCGCCCCGCCGCCCCAGACGATGCTGTGGTTGCGCCCCAGGGTGAAGCTGTGCTGCCCCTCCACATCGAAGGTGTCGAGCGCGAAGCGGCCGCCGTCATCCTCGATCTTGCGGGCGGTGTGGTCGTAATAGGCCTGGAGCTGAAGCGTCGCGCCGGACGCCGCGCCATGGCGCCAGCGGGCAAGCAGGTCGTAGCCGTGCAGGCTCTCGTCGGGCGCGGTCCCCCGCGAGCGGGAGCCGTAATAGCCGTCCCCCTGCACCATCAGCGCGTCGGCGGGGGTCGCGTTCCAGTCGAAGCGGAAGCCGCCCTGGGTCCGGCGGTTGCCGTCGTCCGCGTTCGACGCGCTTTCGAAATTCTCATGGCGCTTCACGAACAGGCGATAGCTGGCGTTGCCGCCGGCATGGCCGCCATAGCGCAGCCCCAGATCATAGGTGCTGTTGCCGACCACGCCGGTGCCGTACAGGCCCTGTGTCGCCCCTGCGTCGCGGGTGATGATGTTGATCACGCCATTGACGGCGTTCGATCCCCAGAGCGTGGCGCCGGGGCCGGAGATCACCTCTATGCGGTCGACATCCTCCGGCAATATGTCCTGCATGTCCCAATAGACGCCGGAATAAAGCGGCGAATAGACGCTGCGCCCGTCGATCAGCACGAGCAGCTTGTTGGAGAAATTCTGAGCGGCGTCGTTGCCGCCAAGCCCGCGGGCGGCGACGACCGTATCGTTGGGGCCGCCGCGCATGACCTGCAGATTGGGGGCGAGCCGGAGAATGCCGGGCAGCGTCAGCGTGCCTGAACGGACGATGTCGTCATGGGTGATGACATAGATGGATGCCGGGGAGTCGGCCAGCGAAGCCGCCGACCGGGTGACGGACGTGACGTCCAGCTTCGACAGCGCGGCGATCGGCATGTCGCGCAGTTCTTCGATGCTCTGCGCCTGGGCGGCCGTACCGTATAGGGACAGAAGGCCCACGGCCACTCCGCCGAACGCCGCGCCGCCAAAAGCCCATGCCATTTTCGTTCATCCCCCTGCGCTGCCCATTGCGCTTGCCCCCGGCGCGAGGATCGCCCGCGCATCGTGGAGTCGTTACGCAGTCGCGTCAGAAAAGTTCCACGCCAACCTCCGCAATTCCATGCATAATGTGCCTGAAACCCACGGTCGGACGCCGGCAGCCGCACGCCGCCTTCACAGGGCCGCAAGGCTCTTGGCCAGATCGATCTGCTTGAAGGGCTTGGTCAACCGTGGCAGTTCCGCCGAAATTCCGGCATTTTCGGCATAGCCGGAAATCAGCAGCGCCCTGATCTCCGGCTTCAGCGCCCTCGCCTGCTCGATCAGGTCGGTGCCGGTCGTGCCGGGCATCAGATGGTCGGTGACCAGCACGTCGATGCCCGGCTCTGCCTTCATGATCGCGAGCGCATGTTCGGCGGAGCTGGCCTCCAGCACGTCATATCCCAGTTCGCGCAGCATGTGCACGGTGCTGGCGCGCACCAGTTCCTCATCATCCACCACCAGCGCCATGCCATGGTCCAGCTTGACCGGGGCGATGTCCGGCCCGGCGGCTTCCTTCCCGGCCTCGATCTCGCTGGTCGGCAGCCAGAGGCTGATCGTCGTGCCATGGCCCACGGCGCTTTCGATGGTGAGGCCGCCGCCCAGCTGCGCGGCCAGGCCATGCACCATCGATAGGCCAAGGCCGGTCCCCTGACCCACGCCCTTGGTCGTGAAGAAGGGCTCTATCGCCTTTTCTGCGGTCTGCTGGTCCATGCCGATGCCGGTGTCGGCCACCGACAGCCTGACATATCGCCCCTCCCGCAGATGCAGCCGGTTGTCGGCCGCCATGCTGTCGCAGTTCACGCCGATGCGAAGCTGCCCGCCGTCCGGCATCGCGTCGCGCGCATTCACCGCCAGGTTCAGCAACGCCATTTCGATCTGGTTGGCGTCGGCATGAGCGGCGGGCAGGTCGTCCGCCACCGCCAGTTCGACCTGCACGCGCGGGCCCGACGTGCTGACGATCAGGTCGCGCATGTCCCGCACCAATCCCCCAATGTCGATGGCGGTGGGCTGCAGCGGTTGCCGCCGCGCGAAGGCAAGCAGCCTTTGCACCAGCATCTTCGCCCGGTCGGCCGATTGCAGGGCGCCTTCGATCAGTCGCCGTTCCCGATCGGTGCCCAGGCCGCGGCGATGGAGCAGGTCGAGGCTGCCGACGATCGGCGTCAGCAGGTTGTTGAAATCATGGGCGACGCCGCCGGTCAACTGGCCCATGGATTCCAGCTTCTGCGACTGGCGCAGCGCCTCCTGCGCCAGTTCCAGTTCATGCGAGCGCTGCTGCACTCGCTCCTCCAGCGTTTCGTTGAGCGCGCGCAGGCGCTCCTCGCTCTGGCGAAGCGCTGCCTCCATGCGGCGGCGTTCGGTGATGTCGTTGAACAGCACGGCGACCTGGGGCGCCCTGGGGTCGCCCACGCGAAAGGCATAGACGTCGTACCAATAGCCGCCCAGCGCATCGGCCGCGTCCTCGAAGCGGACGGCCTCGCCGGTGCAGGCGACCTGGCCGTAAATGTCGAACCAATGCTGTTCATGCTCCGGCACGAGCGAGCGCATCCGCTTTCCCACCGCATCGCTGAGCCCGGTATGGCGCGCAAAGGCGGGATTGGTCTCTATGAAGAGATAGTCGACCGGCTTCCCCGCTTCGTCGAAGATCATCTCTATGATGCAGAAGCCCGCCTCGATCGAATCGAACAGGGTGCGATATTTCTCCGCGCCGCGATGCAGTTCCTCCAGCCTCGCGCGGGCGTCATATTGCCGCCGGCGGCCGCGCAGCGCCGAACGGGCAAGGCTGATCAGCGTGGTGGGGTGGAAGGGCCGCTCCAGGAAATTGACGTTGCCCAGCATCTCCAGATAGCGCGACGCCGATGGGTTGCGCTCCAGCCCGCCGCCGCGGCGGGTCAACAGGATGAAGGGGAAGTCCGACCATTCCGGCTGATCCTGCAACCAACCGACCAGCGGGTGCAGGTCGCGATTGTGCAGCGCCTCCTCCGTCACCAGCGCGAAGCCGGCGCCATGGTCGATGCCGTTCAGCAGGGCGGGAAGATCCCGGCAGATCTGCGACCGCAATCCCGCCTCGGCCAGCATCGATGCCGCGATCTCCGCATCGCGCCCGACGGGAGCGAGGATCAGCGCCCGTTCGGAAAGATGCGGTATCACGCCTTCTTGTCTTCGAGCAGCGCCGGCGGGCTGCCGACGAAATGCGGAACCCCGCGCAGCACGCCCTGGAAGCCCACCAGCGGTTTGCCCAGGCGAATGCCGTAAGATCCGATGCGGAATTCGCGGATCGTGTCCTCATGCGATCCGGTCCGCTTCTTGATGATCGACATGGCGCGGCGCACCCGGCCCAGCGCTTCGAAATAGCGCAGCAGGATGACCGTGTCGGCCAGATAGGTGACATCGACCGGCGTCTTCATGTCGCCCACCAGCCCATGCTGCGCGACCGTCAGGAAGGTGGTGGCCCCCTGCCGGTTCAGATATTGCAGCAGCTCATGCATGTGCAGGACCAGCGCATTTTCTTCCGGCATGGCGGACTGATAGCCGTTCAGGCTGTCGATGACGACGGTCCTCACGCCATGCCGTTCCACGCAGTTGCGCACCCGCTGGGCAAATTCGCCGGGGGACAGTTCGGCCGCGTCCACCTGCTCGACGATCAGGTCGCCGCTCCCGGCCATGGCCTGCATGTCGATGCCAAGGCCCAGGGCGCGTTTGAAGAGCAGGCCCATCTCCTCGTCGAAGACGAACATCGCCGCCTTTTCCCCGCGCCGGATCGCCGCCGTGACGAAGGTGAGGGCGAGCAGGGATTTGCCGGTGCCCGCCGGGCCGAGGACGAGCACGCTGGAGCCCCGCTCGATCCCGCCGCCCAGCAGGGCGTCGAGTTCGCCGGAATCGCTTTTCAGCACGTCGCGAACGAAGCTGGTCTTGTGTTCGGCCGACACCAGCCGGGGAAAGACACGGACGCCGCCCTTCTCGATGACGAAATCGTGGAAGCCGCCGCGAAAATGCCGGCCGCGATATTTGATGATGCGCATCCGGCGGCGCTCCGGGCCGTAGCCGGGCGACAGTTCCTCCAGCCGGATGACGCCATGGGCGACGCTGTGCACGGTCTTGTCCGCCACCTCCGCCGTCAGGTCGTCCAGCATCAGCACCGTCGCATTCTGTTTCGAGAAGAAGTGCTTGAGCGCCAGTATCTGGCGGCGGTAGCGCAGCGAGCTTTGCGCCAGCAGGCGGATTTCAGACAGGCTGTCCAGCACCACCCGGTCCGGCCGGACCCGCTCGAACGCATCGAAGATGCGGCGGGTGGTCTCGCCTAGTTCCAGGTCGGACGAATAGAGCAGGCTTTGCTGCTGCTGCTCGTCCAGCAGGCTTTCGGGCGGCACCAGTTCGAACAGGTCCACCCCCTCCAGGGTCCAGCCATGCGATGCCGCGCTCTCGCGCATCTCGTCCTCGGTTTCGGACAGGGTGATGTAGAGGCAGCGTTCGCCGCGCCGAGCGCCCTCGATCAGGAACTGCATCGCGATGGTGGTCTTGCCCGTGCCCGGACTGCCTTCCAGCAGGAAGACCCGGCCGCGGGTGAGCCCGCCGGAGAGAATGTCGTCAAGGCCATCCACCCCCGCCAGGGCCTGTTCGGTCGAATAGGTCTCCACGTCATCTCCTTTCAGGGCAGGAGCATCGGCGATTACCATGGGAAGCGGCCGCCCTGAATGCGTCGCAGATTGATTTCGATCAAGTCAAGCCTGTCCGATGCGCGTCACGAGCCGGACGCGCCGCTCTCCCTGTCGTCGATCTGTTGCCGCGCCTCCGACGCCGCCCTGATGAGTTCGTTCGCCGTTTCTTCCGCGGCATCCGGCGTCATGCTGATGGCGACACCGTCCGGGCCGTCGAGCATCACCTGTCCTTCCTCTGCATAGGCCTTGCCGGATTCATCGAAAACGCCGTCTCGGGGCATGGACCATCCTCTTCCGTTCATGTGGGAAGGACGCTCCGCAGACGGATGCGGTTCCCTCAGCCGCCGATGAACAGGTAGGAGGGGTCGTAATCGCACAGCCGCCGCAGCGCGGCGAGATCGGAGATGGTGACCCTGCCGCGCTGAACCTGGAGCAGTTCCCGTTCCCGGAGTTCCCGCAACATGCGATTGATGTGCACCGACGTCATGCCGCACGCCTCGCCCAGATCGGCCTGGGTCAGCGGCAGCGCGAACCGGCTGCCGTCGCTCAGCCCCACGGCGCGCAGCTTCGCCTCGATCTCGCAGAAGAAATGCGCGATCCGCGCGACGGCGTCGAGCCGGCCGAGGCGGAATATCCATTCCCGGTGCATGGCGGCGTCCAGCAGCGTGCTGAACCACAGCAGCTTCGTCAGATTGGGCCGCTGGGCCAGCAGGCCGTCCAGCGCCTCATGCGGGACCATGGCGATCTTGGAAGCGCTGAGGGTCGCGACATCATGGTCCAGCCGCCCCAGCGGATAGCCGTGGAGGTCGACGAAATCGCCGGGGACGTGGACGGCGACGAGCTGGCGTAGGCCGTTGCGGTCGTCCATGTAGCGGCAGATGAACCCTTCCATCAGGTAAGTGCTGCATGCGATCGGTTCGCCCGCATGGGCGAGCAGCTGGCGCGCATGGGTCTTGCGGACTTGGCTGACGCTGGCCTCCAGCGCCGCGAGATCCTGATCCGACAATTGCTCGCGGCGACGATTGCGGAGGAAGTCGGCAAAGATCATCGGCGGCATGTCTCCCCAGGGCATGGAGGCCCGGCCAATGGCTTATCAGCAGGGCCTGCCGGCGGCCAGCCTCTTCTCTCCGGCCTTTGGTCCCATGGCCCGGCCGGGATGAGGCGGGACGAGGGCAGCGAAGCGAAGTCCGCTTCCGTCTCACCCATCCTGCGGCGGGGTCATCGTCTCATCCAGCAGGCGGGGGACGACGGCGGCGAGTTCGCGCGCCAGGAAACCGATCCTGCCGATCTCTTCCGACAGCACCCGTCCCGCCGCCCCGTGCAGCCAGCAGCCCCAGGCGGCGGCGCGGAACGGATCGGCCCCACGCGCCAGCAGGCCGCCGATGATGCCCGCCAGAACATCGCCCGATCCCGCCGTGGCCAGGCCTACGCAGCCCCCGTCGAAGCGGAGCAGCCGGCCGGACGGATCGGCCAATATGCTTTCCTGCCCCTTGAGCAGGATGACCGACCGGAAGCGGCCGGCCATGTCGGCTGCGACGCCTTCGGGATCGGCGGCGACGGCGGCTTCATCCATCCCCGCGAAGATCGCCATCTCCCCGCGATGGGGCGTCATGATCACGCGGCCCTCATGGCTGGCGATGACGGGGGCCAGGTCGCGGGCGGAGGTCAGCGCCGCCGCATCCAGCACGACGCCAAGGCCCTGGCGCGGGGACGCGAGCAGGCGCGCCACCAGCGTGTCGGTGCGGTCGCTGACGCTCATCCCCGGTCCCAGGACCATGGCGTCGCATCGTCCGACATGCGCCTCCAGCATGGCCACGGCCTGGGCGGCGATCTCGCCATTGCGGTCGGACGGCAGCGCCAGCATCGACGCCTCGGGCACCAGCACGCCCAGCGCGGTCGCGACCGACTGGACCGTCGCCAGCTGCACCTTGCCGGCCCCCGCCCTGAGCGCCGCCTCGCCCGTCAGGCGCAGGGCGCCGGGGACGAATTCGGCGCCGCCGATCACAACCACGCGGCCGCGCTCATTCTTGTCCGATGCGTCCGCGAGCCCCGGCAGCGGATGGTCGTACAGCCAGCGGCGGTCGATCCGCGGCGGGCTCATCCGCGCGCTCCCGCAATGGCGTCGGGCGCCTTGGTGACGGGCGTGCGGTCCTCCTCCATCGGCGCGGTGACATTGTAGCGCTGAAGGACCAGCCGGCCGTCGCGGCCCGCATCCGCCTCCAGCCGATAATCGGTCACGGCGCAGTTCGCGACGTCCCCCTTCGCGTCGATGGCGAGAATCTCGGTTTCCGTGAGGCTCTCCAATATATAGCGCATGCACAGCACCACGACCTGATGGCTGAAGATCATCACCCGCCGCCCGGCATAGTGGAGCGAGATGGTGTCCATCACCGACCGCAGGCGAAGGATGACGTCGCACCAGCTCTCCCCGCCGGGCGGGCGATGATAGAATTTTCCCAGCAGGCGGCGGAATTCGGCCTGGTCGGGGAAGATGTTGCGGATGCCGCCGGTGGTGAGGCCGTCCAATATGCCGAACTCCTTTTCGCGAAGCCGCTCGTCGAAGCAGATCGGCTCCTCCCCCGCCGCGCCGCCATGTTCGCGGAAGAGCCGGGCGGTCTGGCAGGCGCGCAAATAGGGGGAGGACAGCAGCACATCCGGACGGCAATCCTCTGGCTGGCGCGCGAACCAGCGGCCGAGCGAAGCGGCCTGTTCCCGCCCCAGATCGCTCAGCGGCACGTCGGCATCGCGGATGGACAGGGCGATGCGGTCGGCCGCCGCTTCATGGGCGGCGTCCCGCGCGACATTGCCGGCGCTCTGGCCATGGCGCGCGATGATCAATTGGGCGGGCCAGCGGATCGTCATCTGACTTCTTCTCCTTCCCTTCTTCCCTGCATCGGGGGGACAACGCCCGGGCGGCGGATCGGCTTCATCCCGCCGCGCGGGCGGACCCTTCGCGCCCGCCATTCGTATAGTCCGTTCCATAATCGGGAGATGATCATGAGCGATGCGCATAAGCTGAAGGAACATCTGTGGGATCGCATGTCGGACAGCCCCTTCATGATGCTGGGCCTGACCGGCAGCGGGCAGCATAGCGAGCCGCTGACCGTCCAGTTGGACAAGGACCAGGTGGATACGCTGTGGTTCTTCGTGGGCAAGGACAACCGTCTGGCCGGCGGCGGCGCGGCGATGGGCCAGTTCGTTTCCAAGGGGCACGATTTCTTCGCCTGTTTCGCCGGTCGCGCGCGCATCGACAATGATCCGGCGATGATCGACAAGCTGTGGTCGACGACGGTCGAAGCCTGGTTCCCGGGCGGCAGGTCGGACCCCAATCTGGCCCTGTTGCGCTTCGACATCGACGAGGCGGAGTTGTGGGAGGCGGACGTGTCGCTGACCGGAAAGCTCAAGATGCTGTTCGGCGGCAGGATACGCCCGAGCGAGGAGGGCAGCCACGCCAGGGTCGAGACGACGGCGAAGTGACCTGGCGATCCGGCGGCGAGCCGCCGGATCGAAACGGGCGTGCGTTTCGCGGCGGTCCTGTGTAGGAGGCGGTCGGGGGGCGGATGCCGGTCCGCCCGCATGGTCTTTTCGCAAGGATGGCGGTGCCGATGGAACACAGGTCCGTGGATGCGGTGCTGCTCGACATGGACGGCACGATCCTGAACTCCATCAAGGTGGCGGAACGGGTCTGGGGCGAATGGGCGCTGCGCCATGGACTGGATGTCGAGGCTTTCCTGCCGACCGTCCATGGCGTGCAGTCGGTGGAGACGATCGGGCGGCTGGGCCTGCCCGGCGTCGATCCCGTGGCGGAGGCGGCGCTCGTCACCCAGGCGGAGATCGATACGGTCGACGGGATCGAGGCGATCGAGGGCGCGGCGGCGTTTCTCGCGGCGCTGGCCGATTGCCGCTGGGCCGTCGTCACCTCAGCCCCGCGGCAGCTTGCGCTGCGCCGCATCCAGGCCGCTGGGTTGCCCGTTCCGCCGCTGCTGGTCGCGGCGGAGGATGTGGAACGCGGCAAGCCCGCGCCGGACTGCTTCCATCTGGCCGCCGAGTGTCTGGGAACGACGGCGGACCGCTGTCTGGTGATCGAGGATTCGGTGGCGGGAATCATGGCGGCGGAGCGTGCGGGCGCAAGCATCCTGGTCGTCACCGCGACCCATCACCGGCCGATGGAGACCCCGCATCCCGCCATTGTCGACTATCGCGGCCTTGGCGCGGTTCCTGCCACCGGCGGGTCCGTCCGCATCGGACCCATTGGCTGAGGCCAGGAGGACGCTGCGTCAGATCGGACGCCGGGCCATCGTCTTCCTTCGCTCAGGGCAGGGTCTGGCCGGTGCGGCCGGCCCAGAGTCGCCACCAATAGGCGATCTGCCCGGCCCGGAAATCGGGCGCGACGGCGGTCCTGCGGTCGATCAGCAGCGGGCCGCGATGAGGGCCTTCATATTCCGTCCAGCGCGGCAGAGTCCTGTTGCCCGACCCAAGGCCGTTGGGGTCGCCGTCCTTGATGAAATTCGCCCAATAATCCTGCATCATCGCGGCCAGACGCGCGTTTTCGGCGCCCTGCGACGCCTTGGCCGCGCCCAGCGTATAGCCGAAATCGGCGCAATGCGGCGCGCCCGCCGCCTTGCCGCGCTCGGCGGGCGGGACATAGGCGAAATGATAGGACCAGCTTGGCTGCCAGCGCGCCGCGAGAGCCGCCGTCGCGGTCGCCGCCGCGGTGAAGATGAAATCGGTCTGCACCTGCCGCAGCAGTTCCGCCGGGGGCAGCCTGCCCTGCGGATCATAGACCTTCCGCACCGCCGCCATGTCGATGCCGAAGCGGTCCTTCAGCACCCTTTCGTCAAAGCCCATCAGGCCGAAGATGCTCGCTTCATTGCTGGTGGAGCCGGCGATATAGGGGACGCGGGCGATATGCCCCCGGGCGAAGGCGATGGCGGTTTCCTCCGGGATCATCTCGCCGTCGACCACCGCGCCGAAATTGGGGGGGCCGGGATCGGCCGCCATGACCGCCGCCGGATCGAGCCTGCGCAGGGCGGCGATGGCCTCCTTGCCCTCGCCGGTCACGCCCGCGCGCGCGGCGAAGGCGACCCCCTCCCGCTCCGCCTGCGCCTGCGGACGGGTCGCATTGTTGATGCCGCCGCCGCTATGCGCGCTGGCGCGGGCGAACAGGCCGCGCGATCGGGGCGAGGCGACCAGCGCGTTGATGCTGGAGCCGCCCGCCGAGCAGCCCATGATCGTGACCTTGTCCGGATCGCCGCCGAAGCGCGCGATATTGTCGCGCACCCAGTTCAGACCGGCGACCTGGTCCATCAGCCAGTAATTGCCGGTCGGCGCCCCCGGCTGCTCCGCGCGCAGGCCGGGGTGCGAGAAGAAGCCGAGCCGCCCCAGCCGATAGTTGAGCGACACCACCAATATGCCGCGCCGGTTATAGACCCGGGCGGCATCGTCGAACAGTTCCGCGCCCGAACCCACGAAGAAGGCGCCGCCATGGATCAGCACCAGAACCGGCATCCTGCCGTCGAACGAGGGGGTGGCGACATTGATCGACAGGCAGTCCTCGCTTTGCGGAGCGCCGCGTTCATGGGGGGTCTCGGGCTGCGGGCAGATCGGGCCGAAGCGGGAGGCGTCGCGAGGGGTGGTCCAGGGGGCGGCCGGGCGCGGCGGCGTCCAGCGATGGTAGCCGCCGGTCGTCTGTGCGAAGGGGATGCCCTTGAAGACGCCGCCTTCGCCCTGCGCCACGCCGCGCACGGGTCCGGATGCGGTCGCCACCACCGGACCTGCCGGAGCGGCCGCGACCAGGCTGCCGCCGACCAACGAAAGGCAGGCGGCGCCCGCCAGAAATGCTGCTGCCTTCACCCCATCTCTCCCCATGAAGGGCGGGCTGCGTCCCTTCGGTGCGCCGCCTGCCCCGTGATCAGAATTTGAACCGGACGCCGGCGGCGAACGCCCGTCCCACCGTGTCATAGGTGGAGATGATCGTCGGCAGGTTCACGCCCGGAATATCGGCGGCCACCAGCGGCGGATCGCGGTCGAACAGATTGTTGATCGTGATGAACGGCTCCAGGCTGCCGCCCCAACCCTCGATCTTCTGGCTGATGGTGAGGTCGGTGTACCAGACCGAAGGCGCCTTCGCCCCGGAATAATTGTTGTTCGGTTCGCGCGATCCGACCTTCACCGGACCGGTATATTGTTCGGAGACGAAGATGGTGAGCCCGCCGTCGCTGACATAGTTGAGGTTCAGCGTGCCGCGCCATTTCGGCCGGGCGATGGGACCATTGTTGATGCCGTAGCCCGCGGAGTCATAGGCGGGCACCGCCGCGCTCTGCGTCACATATTTGTCGAGCCAGCTCACATAGGCGCGGGCGCTGAAATTGCCGTTGCCAAGGCGCGTCGCATAGCTGGCGTCGATGTCGACGCCCGCCGTTTCCAGCCTGGCGATATTGGCGGCCGCGATGCGGACCAGGCTGGGGAAGGCGGTCGGGCTTGGCCGGGTGATCAGCGCGCATTCGGGCGCAGAGGCATTGGCGACGCAGTTCTGCACGATCCGCGTGGTGTCGAGCGTGCCGATGGCGCCGTCGATCTTCAGGTTGAAATAGTCTGCCGACAGGCTGAAGCCGGGCAGGAAGCGCGGCGTCAGCACGAACCCGAAGGTCCTGGTCTTCGCCTTTTCCGGATCGAGCAGGCGGTTGCCGCCCGACACGGTGGAGACGTTGCCGCTCTGGCCCGACACCGGATCGGTCAGCAGCCCGATGCCGCTCTGGTCGCCCGCGAACAGGTCGAACAAAGTGGGCGCGCGGATGTCGCGGGAGATGGTGCCGCGCAGCAATATGTCTTGTACCGGCTTCCAGGTGAGGCCGACCTTCCACGTTTCGACCTGGCCCGACGTGCTGTAGTCGGTGATGCGGCCCGCGCCGTTCAGTTCCAGCGAGTTGAGGAAGGGCATGTCCCTGACGATCGGCAGGTTGATTTCACCGAAGGCTTCCTTGACCGTCACGCTGCCTTGCGCCTGGCCCACATTGGTCAGCCAGTAGAAGAGGGAGGTCGAGGACACGCCGCGCAGGCCGGCGAAATATTCACTGCGTTCAGCGGCGGTGTCGAGCAGCGAGGGATCGCTGTTGCTGGTGAGGTCCAGCGACTGCCTGCGCCATTCGCCGCCGACCACGATGTCCACCGGACCGCCCGGCAGTTCGAAGGGCGAACCCTGGAACTGCAGCGCGGCGGCGTCATGCTTGATCCGCGCGTCATAGGACATGGTGCCGGTCGCATAATCATAGCCCGGCTGGTTGGTATAGGCGTCGCCGGTCAGGAAGATGTTGAGCGGCTGGCATCCGGCGAAGCGCGCCCGGATGACGGGATCGGCGCTCAGCGTCGGGCGGCAGACGATATTGCCGTTGGTGTCGCGCACGGCGTCCAGCGCGGCATAGGCCTTCTGATAGTCGTAGAGGCCATGCTGGTCGACGCTGTGCCTGGAACTGCCATGGGTATAGTTGACCGACCATTTCCAGCCGTCGCCCAGATTGCCTTCGAGGCCCGCCGTTGCCATCCAGAAATCGGTGCGTTCCTGGGTGAAGGGCTTTTTCGCGCTGTCGCCCGAATATTTGCCGATATTGAACTGCTGGCCGGGGGTCAGCGCCGCCTCGATCTGGGCGGGGATGAAGGGGTTGCCCTGGAAGACGGGGGCGTTCTGCGTGCCGACCCAGGCATTGGACTGGCTGATATAGCTGAGTTCGCTGCGGGTGAAATTGCCCTGCACGAAGAAATTGATGTCGTCCGTCACATCGTAGCTGAACCGGCCGAAGGTCTGGTAGGTGCGCAGCGGCGCGACCGCATGGACGTCCGACGGGATGACGAAGCCGTCGCCGCCAATGTTGAACGCCGCCGTTCCGGTCGGCGTGCCGTTGTCGAAGGGCCGGATCGTGCCGTCGCCGTTGATCTGGTAATTGGCGAAGGGGCCGTCCAGTATCTTGCCGTTGTCGCTGGCGAAGATCAGGTGGATATTGTTTTGAAGGATGCGTGGATTGGCGTTGGAACCCGGCGTCGCGCTGCTGCCGGGCACGCTGCCGACATAGACATAGTTGGAATTGCCGCCCTTGCGGTCGGACCGCAGCATGCCGTCATTATTATAATATTCGCCCGACAGAAGCAGATGGCCGCGCCCGCCGAACAGGTCCATGCCGCCGGCCAGGCTGATGCGCTGATTGCCATTGTCCCCGCGCTGCGACACGCCGGCCTGGACGCTGCCGGTGAGGCCGGTTAACTTGCGGTTGAGGACGAAGTTGACGACGCCCGCCACGGCGTCCGACCCATAAGCGGCCGATGCGCCCGCCGTCACGATGTCGACGCGCTGGAGCAGGGCGTTGGGGATGACATTGGTGTCGACCGTGCCCTGATAGGTGGTGGGCGCCACGCGCATGCCGTCGAACAGGATCAGCGTGCGGTTGCCGCCGACGCCGCGCAGGTTGAGGACATTGCCATGGCTGGCGCTGTTGGCGAAGTTATGGGAACTGCGCGAGGGGCTGGAGCTGTTCTGGAACTGCGGCAGCTTGTTGAGCGCATCGGGCACGTTGGTGGGCGTCGCCTTGACCAGATCCTCCGTTGTGGCGACCGTCACGGGGGTGGGCGCGGTATAGCCGTCGCGCACGATGCGCGATCCGGTGACGATGATGTCGCTGGCGCCGGCGTCCGTGCCGGCGTCGGCCGGGTCTTCCGACCGGAGCTGGGCGCCGTCGACCTGGGGAGCGGTCTGCGCCATGGCCGGAGCGACAAGTGCCAGCAAGCTCACACCGACGCATGTGGCGGACGCAACGGACAGCTTCATCCCAAGTCTCCTCTCGCTGGAAGGGTTTGTTATTCAAATATATACTGTGATGCATAATTCGCTAGAAGCATAAAAAGTGCATGTCAATGCATTTTTCGCAAGCGGTTGCGCCGGGTGTCCGCCGCCATGCGGGCGGCGTCGTTGCGGCGTGACAGGGCAGGGCGTTTCGCCGGTGCATCGCAGGATCGGCTTGAAGGGCAGCCGCAACGGCTTCGTCGCGGCCACCCCTTTCATCTGGAGGCCGCGTTGTGTCTCTATCGCTCGGACGCGCTTTTCATCGCCGGTTCGACCGCGCTCCCGCGGTGGGCCGTCGCGACGAAATCAGGCGCCCAGGAGCGCCAGCGCATCGATCTGCCGCCGGGAAAAGCCTCTTTCGTAAAGGGCGGGCATGTGCCGTTCGGCAATCTGCCGCGTGCGGCCGGTCTCGCACAGGAAATCGCGCAGGGGCAGAAGATCGGCGGGCGGCGTGCGGGCGGCGCGGGGCGCGCCGATGATCGCGTTCAGCGCATGGGAAAGGCGCGCGCGCAGCGGTCCGGCGGGCGCCGGATCGCCGCAGCCGCAATCGGCCACCGCGATCAGGGCAGCCTTCACATCGCGCCATTCGGCGGGGCTGAGCTCGGGCGGGGCGATATTCAGCATGGCCGTCCTCCTCATGCGCAGGGTGAAGGGACACGGCCCAAGGGCCGCGTCCGCTCCTGCTTTCGTTATGCCGCGTCCACCAGGACGATCTCGCTGTCCTCGATCGCGGTGACGCGGATCACGTCCATGTCGCTGATCGCCGCGCCGTCGCGGGCGTTGACGCGCACGTCGTCGATCCGGATCGCGCCGGTTGCCGGCACCAGATAGGCCTTGCGGTCGCGGCCGATCGGATATTCCGCGCTCTCCCCGGCCTTCAGCGTCGCCGCCACCACCCGCGCATCGGTGCGGATCGGCAGGGCGTCATTGTCATTGTCGTAGCCGGAGGCAAGGGTGACGAACTGACCGGCGCGGTCGCCCTTGGGGAAGGGCCGGGCGCCCCAGCTTGGCGCTTCGCCGTCGCGGGTGGGCAGAATCCAGATCTGGAAGATCCGGGTCGTCACATCCTCCAGATTATATTCCGAATGGCGGATGCCGGTGCCCGCGCTCATCACCTGGACGTCGCCGGCCTCTGTCCGGCCCTTGTTGCCCAGGCTGTCCTGATGCGTGATCGCGCCTTCGCGGACATAGGTGATGATTTCCATGTCGCGGTGCGGGTGCGGCGGAAAGCCCGTCTGGGGCGCGATGGTGTCGTCGTTCCAGACGCGCAGATTGCCCCAGTGCATGCGGGCGGGATCGTGATAGCCGGCGAAGGAAAAATGATGTTTGGCATCGAGCCAGCCGTGATTGGCGCCGCCGAGGCTGTCGAAGGGACGCAGTTCGATCATGTCTTGTCTCCTCATCGGGCGGGGGCCGGAAATGGCCTTGCCCTGTTGAACATCTCTTTACAGGCGTGCGGCTTTCCCGTTCAGTGGGATAAATTGCATCGAACCGTTCGAGGAAATGGAACAGTGAACAATCCGGGCATGCCGACCTTCGACCAGCTGCGCATCTTCCTGACGATCGTGGACAGCGGCAGTTTCGCGGCGGCGGGGCGCAGGCTGAACCGCGCCGTGTCCGTCATCAGCTATGGCATCGCCAATCTGGAGGCGCAGCTTGGCCTGACGCTGTTCGACCGGGAGGGGACGCGCAAGCCGCAACTCACCGTCGCCGGCCGCGCCCTGCTGGCGGAGGCGCGCAGCATCGCCGACGGCGTCGACGGCCTGCGCGCTAAGGTGAAGGGGCTGCTCGACGGGCTGGAGGCGGAGGTCGACCTGGCGGTCGACGTGATGCTGCCGTCGGAGCGCCTGGGCCGCGTGCTGCGCGCCTTCGCCCGCGAATTCCCGACGGTCCAGCTTCGCCTGCATGCCGAGGCGCTGGGCGCGATCACCGCCATGGTGCTGGACCGCGCGGCGGTGGTCGGCATATCCGGGCCGTTGTCCGCAGGGGTCGAGGGGATCGAGAGCCGGACGGCGGGAGCAGTGGCGATGGTGCCGGTCGCCGCGCCCGATCATCCGCTGGGACGGATGGAGGCCATCGCGCCGGGCGCGGGGCGCGACCATATACAGCTGGTGCTGACGGACCGTTCGCGATTCACGGAGGGGCGGGATTATTCGGTGCGCAGTCCCAAGACCTGGCGCCTTGCCGACCTCAGCGCCAAGCATGCGCTGCTGCGGGAAGGCATCGGATGGGGCAATATGCCGCTGCCGATGATCGAGCCGGATCTGGTCGCGGGGACGTTGGTGCGGCTCGCCATGCCCGACCATGACGGGGGCATGTACCGTTTCTCCGCCATCTGGCGGCGCGACACGCCGCCGGGGCCGGCCGCCTCCTGGCTGCTCGATCAGTTCGTGGCGCTGGGCGCGCTGGACCGGGATGTGGAGGGCATGGGCGACATCTGATCAGGCGGGCGCCTTGGCGTCCGGGTGCAGCGCGCAGGCGGCGGTGCCGAAGAGGACCAGCGCGCCCGAGAGGACCAGCGGCGCGACGAGGCCGGCGCGATTGACCAGCAAGGCCCCGATGGCCGCGCCCAGCAGGATAGCGGCGACGCCGCCGATGCGGCGGCCGCGATTGGGGCTGCTGCCGCCCGCCAGCGCCGAATCCGCCGCCAGCCCGGTGAGCGTGAGGGTGAGAACGGTGGTGGTGAGGTCCGGCACCTTGAGCTGGCGGACGGTCGCGTTGCGGAAGCCCATGGCAAGACCGGTCAGCGCGATGATCGCATAGAGCGCGCTGCCGGGCGACTGGCTGGCGATGTCGAAGCCGGTGGCGACGCCCGCCGCGATCCAGAGCAGCACAGCCTCTACCAGCGCGGCCACCATCAGCCAGCGGCGCAACGGCAGCCCGACATGATGCCTGCCCACGCGCCCCGCCACCAGCGCCCCGATCAGGAAGGCGGCGATGGCGGCCAGATAGGAGAGCGCGTGGAACCCCGGCGTACCCACGGCGGCGAAGCCCAGGAAGACGATATTGCCGGTCATATTGGCGGTGAACACCTTGCCCAGGCCCAGCACGCTGATCGCGTCGACCAGGCCTGTGGTGACGGAGAGCAGGAGGAGCAGCCAGGGCAGCGGCGCGGCGGGGCCGTTGGGAGCGGTCATGATGTCCTCGAATCGCTTGGCTGTTAAAGGGGGCTGGGCGCGTTTATCCGGTCGGCAGGCGAAATCACACTGCCCAGCAGCCGCAGCCGAGCGCGCCCCAGAAGCTCTGGACCTCGGCGGCGGGAGCCGATGCGCCCAGCGCCGCTGCATGGTCATGACCGTGGACGGCGCAGGCGGAATGGCAACCGCAGGCCGACGCCATCTTCCTGGCCGTCGCATCCTTCCGATAATGGCCGCCGAAGGTCGCGACCGGCGACCAGTCGGGCATCGCTTTGGGCGCGGCCGGGGCGAGCGGGCCATAATCGCCCTCGCCATAGACGATCCTGCCGCCCAGCACGGTCAGCACCGACCGCAGATGGGCGATCTCATCCTCCGGCACGGTGAAATAATCGTCGGACAGCAGCGCCAGGTCGGCCAGTTGCCCAGCCTTTATCTGCCCCTTCTTGCCGACTTCATTGGAAAACCATGTGTTCTTCTCCGTCCACAGCCGTAACGCCGTTTCGCGGTCCAGCCGGTTGCGCACCGGATAAAGCGCCAGCCCGCCGACCGTCTTCGACGTCACCAGCCAGGACAGCGACACCCAGGGATTGTAGCTGGCAACGCGGGTCGCGTCGGTGCCCGCGCCGACCGGCAGGCCCGCCGCCATCATGCGTTTGATCGGCGGCGTGGACTCTGCGGCTTTCGCGCCGTAGCGGTCCACGAAATATTCGCCCTGGAACGCCATGCGGTGCTGCACGGCGATGCCGCCGCCCAGCTCCGCGATCCGGTCTATATTGCGTTCGCTGATCGTTTCGGCATGGTCGAAGAACCAGTTGAGGCCCTGCAGCGGAATATCCCTGTTCACCTTCTCGAACACGTCGAGCGCGCGGCCGATGGTCTGGTCGTAGGTGGCGTGCAGGCGCCAGGGCCAGCGGCGTTCGGCCAGCAGGCGGATGACAGGTTCCAGATCGCCTTCCATTTCCGGCGGCATGTCCGGGCGGGCGACGCGGAAATCCTCGAAATCCGCGGCCGAATAGACCAGCATCTCGCCCGCGCCGTTGTGGCGGTAGCTGTCGTCGCCGTCGCCGGGCCTGATCTTCGTCGACCAGTTGGCGAAGTCCCTGAGCTCCTCCTTCGGTTTCTGAGTGAAGAGGTTATAGGCGATGCGCAGTGTGAGATCGCCGTCCCTGTGCAGCTTCTCCACGATCTCATAATCGTCGGGATAGTTTTGCGAGCCGCCGCCCGCGTCTATCACGCTGGTGACGCCCAGCGAATTCAGTTCCCGCATGAAATGCCGGGTCGAATTGAGCTGATATTCGGGCGGCAGCTTCGGGCCCTTCGCCAGCGTCGCGTAGAGGATGGTCGCATTGGGCTGCGCCAGCAAAAGGCCGGTCGGATTGCCCTGCGCGTCGCGGACGATCTCGCCGCCCGGCGGGTTGGGCGTGTCCTTCGCATAGCCCACCGCCCGCAGCGCCGCCGCGTTCAGCAACGCGCGGTCATAGAGATGGAGGATGAAGACCGGCGTGTCGGGCGCCGCGGCGTTGATCTCTTCAAGGGTCGGCAGGCGCTTTTCCGCGAACTGATGCTCGGTGAAGCCGCCGACGACGCGCACCCATTGCGGCGGCGGCGTGATTTCCGCCTGGCGCTTCAGCATCGCCATGGCGTCGGCCAATGTCGGAACGCCTTCCCAGCGCAATTCCATATTATAGTTGAGGCCGCCCCGGATGACATGGATGTGGCTGTCGATCAGGCCGGGGATGAGGCGGCGGCCCCCGGCGTCGATGACCTGCGCGTCGGGGGAGGCGGCGGCGCGGACTTCGCCCTCGCCGCCGACGGACAGGAATGTGCCGTCGCGGATCGCCACGGCCTGCGCGACCGGATTTTCCCGGTCCAGCGTCGTGACCCTGGCATTGATGATGATGACGTCCCTGGCTGTCATGGCGAAGCTTTCCGTGGCGGTGGACAGGGTGGTGGCGCTGGCGCCGGCAAGCGCCCGGCGGCGGGTGATCACTGCTCCTGCTCCGGCTTTGGCGGCAGGGCGGCGGCGCTTTGTTGCGCGGGGGTGAAAGGCTTGCCGCGCAACAGGCTGCCGGCGACCGGCACGACCCGTTCGCCGGCCAGGATGCCTGCCAGCCCGACCAGCGCGATGACCGGCGGGGCTGGAGAACGGACCCCGAGCAGGCTGTAGACGATGCCGACCAGCAGCCCGGCGCCCAGCGAGAATATATAGGCTTTCATGGGTCCGTTCCTTCGTTGCGTCAGGCCTTGATGAATGCCAGAATGTCGGCGTTGAGGACATCGGCGTTCACCGTCAGCATGCCGTGCGAATAGCCCTCATAGATTTTCAGCGTGGCGTTCGGCAGGATTTCGGCCTGGAGCAGGCCTGCATTCCTGTAGGGCACGACCTGATCGTCGTCGCCGTGCAGGACGAGCGTGGGAACGGTGATCGCCTTCAGATCGTCGGTCTGGTCGGTTTCGGAAAAGGCCTTGATCCCTTCATAATGGGCGAGCGCGCTGCCCATCATCCCCTGCCGCCACCAATTGTCGACGACGGCGGGCTTCACCTCCGCCCCTTCGCGGTTGAAGCCGTAGAAGGGGCCGGCCGCAACCTCATGGAAGAATTGCGCGCGGTTGGCGGCAAGGCCGGCGCGCAGCCCGTCGAACACATCGATCGGCAGGCCGCCGGGATAGCGGTCCGTCTTCACCATGATCGGCGGCACGGCGCTGACCAGCACCGCCCTGGCGACGCGCCCTTCGGGCAGGCCGTGACGGGCGACATAGGCGGCCACTTCGCCGCCGCCGGTCGAATGGCCGATGTGGATGGCGTCGCGCAGATCGAGATGCCGGGCCACGGCGGCCGCGTCGGCGGCATAATGGGCCATGTCATGGCCGGAATCGACCTGTTGCGAGCGGCCATGGCCACGCCGGTCATGGGCGATGACGCGATAGCCCCGGGCAAGGAAGAACAGCATCTGCGTGTCCCAGTCGTCGGCGGAAAGCGGCCAGCCATGATGGAACATGATCGGCTGGGCGTCCTTGCTGCCCCAATCCTTGTAGAAGATGTCGACGCCGTCCGGGGTGGTGACGAAATTGCTCATCGGGAAATCCTTTCATCGCTCTGGCTTGGGGGGTGCGGGAGAAGGGGCAGCCGGGCCAAAGGGCGGCCCGGCTGTAGGGGAAGGGGGATCAGTGGCCGCCTTCGGAGGCGCCGAACATGGTGCTGGCATAAGTGATGCCCAGTCCATAGGCGCCGCCCCACTGGCGGGCGATGCCGGTGGTAAGCGCATAGGTTTCGGCGCGCGCCCAGTCGCGTTGCAGTTCGAGCAGATATTGCAGCGCCGTGATCGGGCGCGCGCCCGCCTGGATCATGCGTTCCACGGCGCGGTCATGGGCTTCCTCGGAAATGTCGCCGCTGGCGTCGGTGATGACATAGACCTCGAAACCCTGTTCGAGCGCGGAGAGCACCGGGCCGACGATGCAGACGCTGGTCCACAGTCCGGCGATGACCAGGCGGTCCTTGCCGATGCGGTTCACCTCCCCGATCACGGCGGCGTCTTCCCAACTGTTCATGCTGGTGCGGTCGATCATCGGCTGGTCGCCAAAGGCGTCGGCGATCTCGCTGAACATCGGGCCGGAAAAGCTCTTCTCCGCAACGGTGGTGAGGATGGTGGGGACGTGGAATCCGGCCGCGGCATTGGAGACCAGGGCGGCATTGTTGCGCAATATTTCGGGCGCGATCGACTTGGTGGCGAAGGCCATCTGCGACTGGAAGTCGATCAGAATCAGGGCGTGGTCGTCGGGGGACAGCAGCGCATCGGCGGGGGTGGGAATGGCGGTGATCGACATGGCGGGTCTCCTTCCTTGAAAGTGCAGGGGCCCGTCGTTCGGGCTGATGTCGGTCTACTTTCCCTCGCTTCTGCGAAACAGGCGTATAAAATCTACCTATTCGTTCCAAATTATAGAAAAGCCGAAGCGGCCGGCTGGCCCAATGGAGCATAATCGATATTGCACCTTCATTGTAGCAGGACGGTGACGGATCGTCGCGCCGGCCCTGTCTCCTGCAAGATGGCCATCGCCATTGCGACGAAAATATCCTATATGTTCCGCATCTGACCTTATAAGCGGCCTCCATGTCCGACCTTCACAACATGTCACAGCCCGCGGGCGCCCTTGGTTCCTCGGCACGCGCCGCCTCCGGACCGACGCTGGTGGAGCGTGCCTATGAGCATCTTCTCTCCATGCTGATGACGGTGAAGATCGCGCCGGGGGAACGCATTCCCATCGATACCGTCGCGCGCCAGCTCGGCATCTCGCAGACGCCGATTCGCGAGGCGCTGAGCCAGCTGGAGGCGGAGAAGCTGGTCTACAAGACCACCAATGTCGGCTACCGCGCCAGCCCGCAGATGACGCCGGAGGAGGTGCACGACCTTTATACGCTGCGCCTGCTGATCGAACCCTATGCCGCCGCCCGGGCAGCCGAGCAGATCGACGATGAGACGCTTTCCGTCCTGCAGTCGATCCAGGCCGACATGGACGCCGTGGTCGAGCGCGACGAACAGGCCTATGCCCGTTTCGCGGAGGCGGATGCGCAGCTCCACCGGCTGATTGCGAAGGGCAGCGGGAACCGCCTGATCGAGGAGACGATCGAGCGGCTGCACGCGCATCTCCAGATCTTCCGATCGCTCTACCAGAACAGCGCCCAGCCCAATGCGCCCGAAGTGGCGGCGCGGGAGCATCAGGCGATCATCGCCGCCTTGCTGGCGCATGATCCCGTCGCGGCCGAGCAGTCGGTGCGCGACCATCTCACCTGTTCGCAGCAGCGGATGGACCGGGCGAACGGCACGTCTCGACGCTGATCGCGCAACCCCCGGAAAGGGGGGAGGCATCACGTATCGGCCGAACGTTCAACGACGTGGGAAAGCCCCTTGACGGGCCCGCGGCAACCACCTACCACGGTCGCACAGGATCATATAGGATATGAAATAGATCCTGGAGAGGATGGGTAATGCGGTCAGCCATGAAAGCCGGTTTTTCACTTGTCAGCCTGACGGTCGCGATGCTTGCCGGACTTCCGGCGGCGGCGCTGGCCGAAACCAGGGTGCTGCGCGACTTCACGCTGATCGACGGCACCGGCAAGGCGCCGGCGGCGAACCAGGCGCTGGTCATGACGGATGGGCGGATCGACTGGGTCGGGCCGTCCGCGAAGCTGAAGGCGCCGGCCGGGGCGAAGGTCGAAAGGCTGAAGGGCAAATATCTGATGCCCGGCCTGATCGACAGCCATGTCCATCTGGGGCTGGTCGACGGCATCACCCAGAACCTGCAATATCAGACGGCTGAGAATATCGAGAAGCAGCTTCGCATCTACGCCGCCTATGGCGTCACCACCGTCCAGACGCTGGGGACGGAAAAGGACCTGATCTTCCCGATCCAGCAGAGGCGCAAGGAGCCCACGGCGATGTCGCGGGTGTATACCGTCGGGCAGGGCGTGGTCTTCAAGGGCAGCTATGGCGGCGTCCCCGGCCTCGACCAGTCGGTCGCCACGCCGGAAGAGGCGCGGGCGATGGTGGACAAGGAGGCGTCGAAGGGCGCAGACCTCATCAAGCTGTGGGTCGACGACGAATTCGGCATGCTGGAGGAACGCATGCCGCCCCGGATCAGCAGCGCCGTGATCGACCAGGCGCACAAGGACGGGAAGAAGACCGTCGCCCACATCTTCTATTATTCCAACGCCGCCGAACTGACGCGGGAAGGGGTGGATGCCTTCGCCCATTCCGTGCGCGACCGCGCCGTGGACGACGCGCTGCTTGGCCAGATGAAGGCGAAGGGCGTGTGGCAGATGGCCGCGACGCTGAGCCGCGAGGCGTCCTTCACCTACAGGACGCTGCCCTTCCTGGACGATCCCTTCTTCGCGCGGGGGGTGACGCCCGCCGTGCTGAAGGAACTGGCCAGTCCGGAGCGGGCGGCGAAGCTGGGCGCGGCGCCCAATTTCCCCAAATATGCGCCGACCCTGCAATATGCGATGGACAATTTCGCGCGGGAGGCGAAGGCGGGCATCCGCTACGGCATGGGCACGGACAGCGGCCCGACGGCGCGCTTTCCCGGCTATTTCGCGCATTGGGAACTGGAACTGATGGTGAAGGCCGGGGTGACGCCGATGCAGGCGATCACGGCCGCGACCAGCGCCAATGCGGAGTTCATGGGCGCCAGGGACATCGGCACCGTCGCGCCGGGCAAATGGGCCGACCTGCTGGTGCTGGACCGCGATCCCACGGCGGACATCCGCAACACCCGCGCCATCGACGCCGTCTATATCGCCGGCAACAAGGTGCCGACCATCTGGCAGACCTGCACCGGCCGCGCGGCCGATGCCTGCGGGCCCCGCCCGTGACCGGCGAGGCAAGCGTCGCAGAACCGCGCGACGCGGCCGCCGGAGCCGGTGCGGCGCGCCCGACGCGGGCGCGCCATGTCGTGCTGTGGCTGACGGTGCTCGCCTATCTCATCACCTATATGGATCGCGTCGTGATCGCCACGGCGGCCCCGGTGATCGAGAAGGAATATGGCTTCTCGCCTGTGACGATGGGCTGGATCTTCGCTTCCTTCTCCATCGCCTATGCGCTGTTCCAGATTCCGGGGGGCTGGCTGGGCGACCGGTTCGGGCCGCGCCGGGCGCTGACCGGCGTGGTGCTCTGGTGGTCGACCTTCACCGCCGCGACGGCGCTGACCTGGTCGGCGGGGTCGATGATGGTGTGCCGCTTCCTCTTCGGCATGGGGGAGGCGGGGGCCTTTCCCATCGCCACCCGGTCGCTCTCGCGCTGGATGCTGCCGTCGGAACGGGGCTGGGCGCAGGGCCTCACCCATGCGGGGGCGCGGCTGGGCGGGGCGGTGACGCCGGTGTTCGTCGCGCTGCTCATCGTCCAGTTCGGCTGGCGCATGCCCTTCATGGCCTTCGCGCTGGTCGGCATCGGCTGGGCGGCCCTGTGGTTCTTCTACTATCGCGACACGCCGCGCGAGCATCCTTCGGTCAACAGCGCCGAACTGGCGATGATCGAGGGCGCGCTGGGCGCGGGCCGGGCGCGGGTGAGCGTGCCATGGCGGCACCTGCTGGCCAATTCGCAGCTCTGGGTGCTGTCGGCCATGTATTTCTGCTACGCTTATTGCATCAACATCTTCCTGACCTGGTTCCCCAAATATCTGCACGATGCGCGCGGGTTCGACATCGCCATGATGGGCCTGTTCGCCAGCCTGCCGCTGATGGCGGGCGTGGTGGGCGACCTGATGGGCGGATGGGCGTCCGACCTGTTGGTGAAGCGCGGCGCGGGGTTGAAGATGGCGCGCCGCTCGGTCGCGGTGGTCGGCTTCCTGACGGCCGCAGCGATGATCCCGCTGGCGGCCGCGATGGACGGGCATGTGGCGAGCATCCTCTGCTTCTGCATCGCGCTGTTCGGGCTGGAGTTGACGGTCGGCGTATCCTGGGCGGTGACGCTCGACATTGGCGGCGAATATGCGGGCTCGGTATCGGCGGTCATGAACACGCTCGGCAACAGCGGCGCGGCGGTCGCGGCGGCGGTCACCGGCTATATCGTCAGCATGAGCGGCTGGTTCGCCGCCTTCGCGGTCCTCTCCGTCCTCTGCCTGATCGCGGCGGCGCTGTTCCTGCGCATCGACGCCTCGCGCAAGCTGCGTGACGGGCAGGGGGCCCAGGCGTGATGCCATCGCCGGAAATCATCCGCAGCGCCCCGGCGCTTCGGTTCGGACATCGCGCGCATGGCGCGCACGACAGGAGGTTGTTTAGGTGAAGACTTGGATATTCGCTGTGGGCATCGGCGCGGTCATCGCCGGCACGGCGGTCGCCGCCCCCGCGCCGAAGGGAAATGCCGCGCATGGGCAGCAGCTTTTCGCGCGCTGCGCCGCGTGCCACAAGGTCGGGCCGAACCCGGCGCGCTCCATGGGGCCTTCGCTGAACGGCGTCGTCGGCCGCGTGGCGGGCAGTCAAGGCGGCTATGGCTATTCGCCCGCGATGAAGGCGTCGGGCATCAGATGGGACGAGGCCAGCATCGACAAGCTGCTGCAAGGTCCATCGAAGCTGGTTCCGGGCACCAAGATGATCTTCCCCGGCATGGCCGCCGCGCAGGATCGCGCCGACATCATCGCCTATCTGAAACAATATGGCGCGGATGGTGGCAAGAAGTGAGCGACCTCCCTCCCGCCTTCGGCGCGCTCCGCCTGCCCCGCTCCGTCCTGTTCGGACGCGGGCAGCGCCACGCGCTCGGCTCCGCCGCCGGCAAGCTGGGCAAGCGCGCCCTGCTCTGCACCGACGAACGGCAGGCCGCCCAGCCTGAATTCCACGCCATGGTCGCGGACCTCCAGGCCCATGGGCTGGAGGTCCGGGTCTTCGACCGGACGATCCCCGACCTGCCGATCGGATCGATCAATGCCTGTGTCGAGGAGATGCGCGGCTTCGCCCCCGATCTGGTGGTCGGCATTGGCGGCGGCAGTTCGATGGACATGGCCAAGGTCGTCGCCGTGCTGCTGACCCATGGCGGCGACATCCGGTCCTATTATGGCGAATTCGCCGTGCCCGGCCCGGTCATGCCGCTGATCGCCATGCCGACGACGGCGGGCACCGGATCGGAAGTGACGCCGGTCGCGGTGGTGTCCGACGACGAGCGCGGGGTGAAGGTCGGCATCGCCAGCCCGCATCTGATCCCGCTGGTCGCGATCTGCGATCCGGAACTGACCGCCACCTGCCCGCCCGCCCTGACCGCCTGTTCCGGCGCCGATGCGCTGACCCATGCGGTGGAGGCCTATACGACGCTGGCGCGCCCCGCCGACCCGATGCTGACGCAGGATCATGTGTTCGTGGGCAAGAACCTGCTGTCGGATCATTTCGCGCGGCTGGCGGTCGACAACATCTTCCGCTTCCTGGAGCGGGCCTATCGCGACGGCAGCGACATGGAAGCGCGCGAAGGGCTGATGCTGGCGGCGCTGGCGGCGGGCTGCGCCTTCGGTACGGCGGGTACGGCGGCGGCGCACGCGCTGCAATATCCGGTCGGCAACCTGACGCACACCGCGCATGGCGACGGAGTGGCGACGCTGCTGCCCTATGTCATGCAGTTCAACCGGCCCTTCTGCGCCCCCGCCTTCGCCGAACTGGCGCGGACGGTGGGGCTGTCCGATGCGGCGGAAGAGGACATGTCGCAGGCGTTCATCGATGCGGTCGCGGACCTGCTTGGCCGCGTCAACATTCCACCCTCGCTCGCGGCGCTGGGGCTGAAGGCCGACCAGCAGGACTTCGTGGCGGAAAACGCCCTGAACGCCGCCCGGCTGGTCAAGAACAATCCCCGTCCCCTCGATCTCCCGGCTATGCAGAGCATCACCCGCGCCGCCTTTTCCGGCGAGCGGGCGGCGCTCAAGTCCGCCTGACTTCTCGAACAAGGTTTCCCATGACGACGCAAAGCTATAGCTGCACGACGACCGACGGCCATGCCGGTCCCTTCGCCATCCCGACCGACCTGCTGATCGGGGAAGCATGGGTGCCCGCCGCCAGCGGCAAGCGCATCGACATCCTCAATCCCGCGACGGAGGCGGTGTTGACCTCCGTCGCGGACGCAAGCCCGGCCGAGGGCATCGCCGCTGTCGACGCCGCCGCCGCCGCAGCGGCGGCCTGGGCCGCGACCCCGCCGCGCAAGCGCGCCGACATATTGCTCGCCTGCTTCCATGCGATGATGGCGGAGCAGGAATGGCTGGCGCAGCTCATATCGCTGGAAAATGGCAAGGCGCTGCCCGACGCGCGGGGGGAGGTGGCCTATGCCGCCGAATTCTTCCGCTGGTATGCGGAGGAAGCGGTGCGCATCAACGGGGAGCTGGCCGTCTCGCCCTCCGGCGCGAACCGCATCATGGTGCAATATCAGCCCATCGGCATCGCCCTGCTGATCACGCCCTGGAACTTCCCGGCGGCGATGGCGACGCGCAAGATCGCCCCGGCGCTGGCGGCGGGATGCACCTGCATCCTGAAACCGGCCGAGGAAACGCCGCTGACGGCGCTCGCCGTGGCGGAGATCATGCGCCGGGCGGGTGTGCCCGCGGGCGTGGTCAATGTCGTCAACAGCAGCGATCCGGGCCCGCTGTGCAGCGGCATCCTGCACGACCCGCGCGTGCGCAAGCTGTCCTTCACCGGATCGACCGAGGTCGGCCGCATCCTGCTGCGCCAGGCGGCGGACCAGGTCATCAGCTCCTCCATGGAACTGGGCGGCAACGCGCCCTTCCTGGTGCTGGACGATGCCGACATCGAAGAGGCGATCGAGGGTGCGATGGTCGCCAAGATGCGCAATGCGGGGGAAGCGTGCACGGCGGCCAACCGCTTCTATGTCCAGCGCGGCATCCATGACGCCTTCGTCGCGAAGCTGGCAGAGCGCATGGGCGCGATGAAGATGGGCCCCGGCCTGGAGAGCGCGACCCAGTGCGGCGCGATGATCAACCGGCAGGCCATCGACAAGATCGAGCATCTGGTGGCGGATGCCGTGGCGCGCGGCGCGGAGGTCAGGCTGGGCGGCCGGACGCCGGAGGGTGCGGGCTTCTTCTACCCGCCCTCGGTGATCGCGAACGTCCAGCCGGGGTCGGAGATATTGAAGACGGAAGTGTTCGGCCCGGTCGCGGCGGTGATCCCGTTCGACGATCCGGCGGAGGCGGTGGCGCTGGCCAATGCGACCGAATATGGCCTGGCCGCCTATGTCTATACCGCCGACCTCAAGCGGGGGCTGCAACTGGCCGAGCGGATCGAGGCCGGCATGGTGGCGGTCAATCGCGGCCTGGTGTCGGACGCCGCGGCGCCCTTCGGCGGCGTCAAGCAGAGCGGCCTCGGGCGGGAGGGCGGACATCACGGCCTGCTCGAATATTGCGAGGCGAAATATATCGCGGTGAGCTGGTAAGCCGCAGCCGGTCGACGGCACAAAAAAGAGAGAGGGAAGGGGCCGAAAGCGCGATGTTCAAGATGACCCGACGCAGGCTGTTGGGCGGGACGGTCGCCGTCGCCGCAAGCATCGGCACGGCCCCGATGCGGCGCGCCATGGCGCAGGATCTGCCCGGCGGGCCGGACACCGAATGGCGCCATTATGCCGCCGACCAGGCCAATACGCGCTATTCGCCGCTCGACCAGATCAACGCCGATAATTTCAGCGATCTTCAGGTGGCCTGGAGCTTCAAGACGGACATATTGGGGGCGCGCAAGGAATATCAGTTCGAACCGACGCCGCTGCTGGTCAAGGGGCGGCTGTTCCTGACCGCCGGGTCGCGCCGCGACTGCGTCTGCATCGACGCGGCGACGGGCGAACTGCTCTGGATGTTCCGCAAGGACGAGGGGCAGCGCGCGCTCAATTCCCCGCGCCAGCTTTCGGGCCATGGTTGCTCCTATTGGACCGACGGCAAGCAGGAGCGCATCCTGTTCGTAACCATCGGCTATCAGCTCGTCTCGCTGGATGCGGCGACCGGCATCCCCGATCCGGCCTTTGGCGTGAACGGCGTGGTCGACCTCAAGAAGGATTTCGATCAGGAGATCGATCCGGAAACCGCCGATGTCGGGCTGCACGCGACGCCGCTCGTCGCCCGCGACACGGTGGTGGTGGGCGCGGCGCATACGGCGGGCGACGTGCCGGCGGTGCGCAAGAATGTGAAGGGCTATGTGCGCGGCTTCGACGTGCGCACCGGCAAGCGCAAGTGGATATTCCACACCATCCCGAAAAAGGGCGAATATGGCTATGACAGCTGGCTGAACGGCGACGCCGACGAAGCCGGCAATGGCGGCGTCTGGGCGGAAATGTCCGCCGACGAGGAACTGGGGCTGGTCTATGTGCCGGTGGAGCTGCCCACCGGCGACGAGATGGGCATGTTCCGGCGCGGCAACGCCCTGTTCGGGGAGTCGCTGGTCGCGCTGGACCTGGAGACGGGCGTGCGGCGCTGGCATTATCAGCTCGTCCATCACGGCCTGTGGGACCGGGACATCCCCTGCGCGCCGATCCTGTGCGACATTCCGGTGAACGGCAGGACGGTGAAGGCGCTGGCGCAGCCGACCAAGCAGTGCTTCCTCTATGTGCTGGACCGCACCAACGGCCAGCCGATCTGGCCCATTGTCGAGCGGCCGGTGGAGGCGGGCGACGTGCCGGGCGAATGGTATGCCAAGACCCAGCCATTCCCGACCAAGCCCCCCGCCTATGACGTGCAGGGCGTCGGCATCGACGACCTCATCGACTTCACGCCGGAACTGCGCGCGCAGGCGGTGGAACTGGTGAAGCAGTACAAGATCGGGCCGCTCTACACGCCGCCCGTGGTCAGCAAGCCCGGCCGCTGGGGCACCATATCCGCGCCCGGCATCCAGGGCGGGACCAACTGGCCGGGCGGCTGCTACGATCCGGAAAGCCATACCGTCTTCGTCTATTCGAAGACCCAGCCCTCCGTGATCGGCATCATCCCGAACGAAGACCCCAGCGTCTCCGAATTTCCGCATGTGCACGGCATTGCCGGGTCCGAAGTGCGACCGCAGGTGGCGATGGGCGCGGCGGCGCCGACGCCCTTCATGCGGCCCCCGGCGGCGAAGCCCGGTTCGGGGCCGCCGCCCGGTTTCCTGACTGTGCAGGGCCTGCCGCTGCTCAAGCCCCCCTATGGCCGCATCACCGCCATCGACCTGGGCAAGGGCGACCTCAAATGGCAGGTCGCCCATGGCGAGACGCCGGACAATGTCCGCAACCACCCGGCGCTCAAGGGCCTGAAGATTCCCCGCACCGGCCGGGCAGGCAATCTGGGGCCTCTGTGCACCAAGAGCCTGGTGATCTGCGGCGAGGCGGGCTTCTACACCAATGAATATGGCATCAGGGGCGCGATGCTGCGCGCCTATGACAAGGCCACGGGCGAGGAGAAGGGCGCGGTCTACATGCCCGCGCCGCAGAGCGGATCGCCCATGACCTATATGCTGAACAACCGCCAATATATCGTCGTCGCCATTGGCGGCGGCAATTACAGCGCCGAACTGGTGGCGTTCCGACTTCCAGGAATGGCTTGATGGCAGGAGTGGCTTAATGGCGGGAGTGGCTCGATGGGCAAGGTGACGCGGGGATATTGGCTGGCGGGCGCGCTGCTGCTTGCGGGCGGCGCGGTCGTGACGCGCGCGCAGGCGCCCGAGCGCCATGTCTGGACCGGGGTCTATACGAAGGATCAGGCCGAGCGCGGCAAGGCCGCCTATGCGGAGAATTGCGCGGCCTGCCATGGCGAAACGCTCGCCGGGATCGATGTCGCGCCCGCTCTGGTCGGGCCGACCTTCCTCAACAACTGGAACAACACGTCCGCCGGCGATCTGTTCGCGCGCATCCAGACGACCATGCCGCTCAACGCGCCGGGCAGCCTGGGCGGGCGGAAGGTCGCGGACATCGAAGCCTATATGTTCGAAGCCAACGGCTTTCCCGCCGGCGACCTGGCGCTGCCGCCCAATGCGGCGCTGATGCCCAATGTCAGGATCGTGGCGCAAAGGCCCGAACCGGCCAAGCCCGCGCCGGAATGCAAATGCGGTAAATGAGGGCGGGGCGGCGTCCCGCCGCCCGCTTCCCCATCAGGCGCCGGTCCAGTCCGGCACTTTCTTCGTGCGCGCCAGGAAATCGGACACGCCCTGCCGGAAATCGGCGCTGCCATAGACTTCCGCAATCAGATCCTCGACATCGGGCAAAGCTCCGAAGGCCATGCGCCGGATCGTCTCCTTCGTCGCGCGGGTGGTGAGCGGCGCATTTTCGGCGGCCCGCCGCGCCAGCGCGTCGGCCTCCGCATCCAGCGTCTCCCGCTCCACGATCCGCAGCAGGAAACCGCTGGCGAGCAGCTCCTCCGCCGTCAGCATCTCGCCCAGCAGCACCATGCGCTTCGCCCGTTGCACGCCGACCGCCGCGCCGATCCGAGCGACGCTGGCGGCGGAGAGGCAGTTGCCTATGGTGCGGCCAATGGGAGAGCCGAAGCGCGCATCGCGGGTCGCGATCCGGAAATCGCAGGCGGAGGAGATGTTGATGCCGCCGCCCACGGCCCAACCCTCCACGACCGCGATGGTGGTGCAGGGGATGGCGTCGACCGCGCCCATGCATTCGTCGATGTCGCGCTCATAATCGACGCCCTGCCGGCCGGTCGTATAATCCGCGAATTTGGAAATGTCGGTGCCGGATATGAACGCCTTCCCCCCGACGCCGCGGAACACCGCGACGCGGATGGAGGGGTCGGCCGCTATGTCCCGCGCCGCATCGCGCAGGTCGTGCCACATCGCGCCGGTCAGCGCATTATGGGCGGCGGGATTGTCGAAGCGGATATGGGCCTGATTGCCCCGCTTCTCGTAAATGAGGCGCGCCTCGCTCATTTCGCGGCTTCCCGCTGCGGGGCGAGCAGGCCCTTTTCCACCAGTTCCTGCCGGATCAGGTCGCTATGTTCGTTGAGCAGCGGCGGGGGCAGGCGGACCTCCTGCGGCGTGCCCCGCATCTTCACCGGGAAGCCCAGCGCCTTGAACTCGCCCTCCACCGGATGGGGCACCTGCATCACCATCTCCCGCGCGACGGCCTGTTCGCTGGTCACCGCCTCGCCATAGTCGAGGATCGGCGCGGCGGGAACGCCCGCCGCCAGCAGGGCGTCGATCCATTCCTGCCGCGTGCGGGTGAGGAAGGTGGGCGCAAGATCATCGATCAGCGCGAGCCGGTTGACGACGCGGGCGGCATTGCTGGAATAGCGCGGATCGTCCTGAAGCTCCGGACGCCCGAGGACGTCGAGGAAGGTCAGCCACAGTCCCTGATTGGCCGCCCCGATGACGAACCAGCCGTCCGACGCCTGCATCGCCTGATAGGGGGCGGACATGCGGTTTGCCGAACCGATGGGCGTGGGCGACTTGCCCGTGCCCCAAAGCTCCGTCGTCTCCCAGATCGAAAGGCCCAGCGCCGCTTCCAGCAGGGAGGCGTCGATATATTGGCCCTGCCCGCTCTTTTCCCGGCCGATAATGGCGGAGAGGATGGCATAGGCCGAGAAAAGACCGGCCCCCAGATCGGCCACGGCGATGCTGTTCTTCGCCGGTTCCATGCCGGGAAAGCCGTTGGAGCTCAAAATCCCCGACATGGCCTGCGCGATCAGGTCGAAGCCGGGACGCTGCGCCCATGGGCCGGTCTGGCCGAAGCCGGAAATGCTGGCGTAGACGAGGCGCGGATTGATCTTCGCCAGCGTGTCATAGTCGATGCCCAGCCGCGCCGCGACGCCGGGGCGGGCATTTTCCACCAGCACGTCGGCGCTCTTCACCAGCGCATAGAGCACCTCGCGATCGGCATCGTCCTTCAGGTTGAGGGCGATGCTGCGCTTGTTGCGGTTGAGCGCGAGGAAACCGGGGCTGTCCTCCCCCTTCAGGCGGAAGCCCATCGAATGCCGGGTCGAATCGCCCGTGACCGGCGGTTCGATCTTGATGACGTCGGCGCCCATGTCGCCCAGCAGCATGCAGCAGAACGGGCCTGCCATGACCTGCGAAATGTCGAGTACCCTGATGCCCGCCAATGGCAGCGTCGCCATATTCCTTCTCCCTTATACGCCATATGGGGGCGCCGATTTTGAGTCATAGATCATATTGTATATGATTTGACCCTCTGCTAGCATTCCCCTGACAAAAGAACAACCGGGCTTGTCGACCAAAGGTCAAACCCCGCCTTCAGGAGAGGCATGTCGTTGAAAATCACATCTTCGTTTCGCCGGTCCATCGCACTGGCTTCCCTGATTTCCGTTGCCGCCGGCGCCTTGCACGGCGCAGCCACGGCGGCGCCGTCCGCCGATGCCGACTGGGCCGCCTATGGCCGCGATCCCGGCGGTGCGCGCCATTCGCCCCTCAGGCAGATCACGACCGCCAATGTGGGCACGCTGCGGCAGGCCTGGGTATATCATATGCGCCCGCCCGGCGTGACCGCCGATGTGGGACCGATGCCGGACGGCATGCGCGCCAAGTTCGCCACTGGATTCTCAGCGTCGGAGGCGACGCCGCTGGTGGTCGACGGCGTCATGTATCTCGCCACGCCCTATAATCGCGTTGTCGCGCTGGACGCCGCCACGGGGAAGGAACGCTGGGCCTATACGCTGGCGAACAAGGACCAGCCCTCGACTCGCGGCGTCGCCTATTGGCCCGGAGCCAGGGGGAAGGGCGCGCGCATCTTCTTCGGCACCCGGTCCGGCAAGCTGATCGCGCTCGATGCCGCGACCGGCCAGCCTGCCGCCGCTTTCGGGGAGGCGGGAATCGTCAACATGAAGACGCCCGAGGTGATGAACGGCCTGCGCGCCGCGCCGCTGGGCATGAGCAGCCCGCCCGCCATCTACAAGGACCTGGTCATCACCGGATCGCGGGTGCAGGAGATGCCGGTCAAGGGCGCGGCGGGCGATGTGCGCGCCTGGGACGCGCGCACGGGCAAGCTGGTCTGGACCTTCCACACCATCCCGCAGGCGGGGGAGAAGGGCGCGGACAGTTGGGAGGGCGACAGCGCGAAGGCGCGATCGGGCACCAATGTCTGGACCTTCGTGCAGGTCGATGAAAAGCGCGGCATCGCCTATCTGCCGGTCGGCGCGCCGACCTTCGACCGCTGGGGCGCTGACCGGAAGGGCGCCAATCTCTATTCCAACTCGGTGGTCGCGGTGGACGCGGCGACCGGCAAATATCTCTGGCATTTCCAGACCGTGCATCACGACATCTGGGACCTCGACCTGCCCACGCTGACGCTGGTCGACATCAGGCGCGGCGGGCGGGTCACGCCCGCGCTGGTGGCGATGAACAAGACGGCGATCATGTTCATCCTCGACCGCGTGACCGGCAAGCCGCTGTTCGACGTGCGCGAAGTGCCGGTGCCGACCGAGACCGACGTGCCGGGCGAGCAGCCCTGGCCGACCCAGCCCATGCCGGTCGCGCCGCCGCCGCTCACCCGCCTGTCCTATAATGCCGAGGACATATTGGATGTCACGCCGGAGCTGAAGGCCCGGTGCGAGGCGCTGGTCAAGAAGCTGAACATCACCCCCAGCAAGCCGTTCCAGCCGCTGCGCGCCGACAGCGCGATCAATTTCTTTCCCGGCAGCCTGGGAGGCGTGGACTGGGGCGGGGGCGCGTTCGACCCCGATCTGGGCCTCTACGTCATCAACCTCAACGAACTCGCCAGCCCCCAGCAGTTGGAGCAGCAGCCCGACGGAAGCTGGGGCATGAAGGGCGGCTACGCCTATTTCGCGGACATGGAAACCGGCTTCCCCTGTCACAAGCCGCCATGGGGCGAGCTGGTGGCCGTAGATGTCGCCAAGGGCACGGTGGCGTGGCGCCGGCCCTTGGGCGACACCGGCCATCCCGCGCTCAAGGATGCGGGGATCACCAGCGCGGGCGGGCCGTTCACGACATCGGGCGGGCTGACCTTCATCGGCGCGACCAAGGACCAGCGCTTCCGCGCGTTCGAAACGAAGACGGGCAAGCTGCTCTGGACGGCGGAACTGCCCGGTTCCAGCTACGGAACGCCGATGACCTATGCCGTGGGGAAACGGCAGATGGTCGCCGTCGTGGCGACAGGGGGCTTCGCCTTTTCACCGGCCACCAGCGACGAGGTGGTGGCCTATGCGCTTCCTTGAGGACATGACATGCGTAAAGTCGGACTGATGATCATGGCCCTGACCCTGCCCCTGATCGGGGCGGGGGCATTGGCCCAGCAGGCGCCTGCGACCGTAGCCGTGGCGACGCCGCCGCCCGGCCCTGGCCTGGACCTGATCAACGAACGCTGCGGTTTCTGCCACACGACCGGGCAGGTTTTCCAGAAGCGGCGGAGCGAGGCGGAATGGGCGGCGACCGTGCAGGGCATGGCCGATCGCGGGGCCGAGGTCTCGCCGGAGGAGGTCAAGACGATCACGGCCTATCTGGCGAAAAATTATGCCCCCGCGCCCGGTGCCGGGCCGGGCGCGGGCGGCCGTTAAACGCGGTTCGGCCCAAGCGGGCGGCGCGTCGCCGCCCGCTGCCCTTCATTGGCCCCCGGCGTAGAGCGGCAGCATCCCCTTCACCTTGCTGCGCAGGCGATAGATGCTGGTGCTGCCGGTGATATAGACCGTGTGCCCATCCTCCGCGAAGGCCAGATTGGCCGCGGTTTCCGGCAGCCTGATCTGCCCCAGCACCTTGCCCTGCGGCGTGACGATGCGGATGCCGCCCGGGCCCGTCATCCAGATATTGCCGGCCGTGTCGACCTTCAGCCCGTCCGGACCGCCGCGACCGCCGGGGAAGCGGATCAGCTCGCGCGGCGCGGACAGGCTGCCGTCCGGGCGCACATCATAGGCGCGAATATACATTTCGGGGCCGTAATTGCCGACATAGAGGGTCTTGAAATCGGGGGAGAAACCGATGCCGTTGGGCAGCGTCATGTCGGTGATGACCGGCGTCAGCCTGCCGTCGGCATAGCGGAACACGGCGTTGAAGGGCAGTTCCTTGGCCGGGTCCTTGTCCATGCCGTTGAACAGGCCGAAGGGCGGATCGGTGAACCAGAGCGCGCCGCTCTTGTCGTAGACGAGATCGTTGGGGCTGTTCAGCCGCTTGCCCTGATATTCCGACAGGAAGGGTTGCAGGCTGCCGTCCTTGCCGACCCTGACGATGCGGCGAGCGCCCATCTGCGTCATCAGCACCGTGCCGTCGGGGGCGGGGGCCATGCCGTTGGAGCCGATGCTGGCGCCCGCCGGGGGATGGGGCAGGCCGCCTGAATTGGCCACCAGTTCCTCCACCTTTCCATCCGGGCTGACGGCCCGCATCCTGTCCCCGGTGACGTCGGAGAACCAGAGCCGGCCCTCATGCCATAGCGGCCCCTCCGTAAAGCCGAAGCCGGTCGCCACCCGCTCGATCGGCGTGCCCGGCGCTATGATCGCGTCGAGCGCCGGGTCCAGCCGCTCGAAGGATGGCGCGGCGGCCGGTGCGGCGGGTTCCTGCGCCAGCAATGGCGCGGTCAGGGGGCAGAGCGCAGCGGCAAGCAGGGCGGCGCGAAGGCGGGATGACATGGCTTTGGTTCCTTCTTGGATGATCGAAAGGAGGGACGCGAGAGGATCGGCGCGATGTTACCGCCGCGGTTGCATGCGCGCTTCGGCTTCGGCGCGGTAGCGGGCCTTCGCCGCCAGATCGCGCGCCACGCCGATCACCATCAGTTCGAGCGGCTGCGCGCCCGTCTGGCGGATCGCCCGCGCCTCGCCAAGGTCGACGGGCACGGCGTCGCCCGCGCTGATCGGCGCGGTTTCCCCGTCCAGCGTCACTTCGCCCGTGCCGGAGATCACATAATAGACCTCGCTCATATCCGCCTGCATCCGGCGGCCGAGCGCCGCATTTGCGGGCAGAAGGACATGATCGACATAGGACCAGGGCGTCGAAAAGACCGCCGGTCCCAGCGCGCGGCGGAAGAGGACGCCGCCGGTCGCATCGGGCAGGGCGGCCGCCGCCGGCTTCAGGAGGGCGCGGTCCAGCCGCATACTGATGAACTGCGGCACGGGATCGAGCGTCGCGTCGGTGCGCGGGTCGCCCAGATCGAAATTGTCATAGCTCTTGGTCATGCCGACATTGATGTTCAGCCATTGCAGCGGCCTGTCGGTCGGATTGTAGATGCCATGGGCGTGCCCCTTGCGGTCGGGCACGCCGGCAGGCCCGGCCAGGCGCGAGGTGCGGCCGTCGATGGTGAACTCCGCCTCGCCGTCGAGGATGATGAACATCTCCTCGCAATCATTGTGAAAATGCTGGCCGATGCCGCTTTTCGGCGCGATCGTCCCGCGATGGACGAAGATGAGGTTGGTGCTGAGCGCATTGGCGCCGAGCAGCGGCCCGAATTTCATCGATCCCGCACCGCCATGGACGCCGTTCGCAACCCGCATTTTGTCCGGATCGCTGTGGCCGATGCGTTGCGCCAGCGGCGGCGCGGCCTGCGCCATGGCCGTTCCGCCAAAGGCCATCAGCGCTGCGACCAGCGCCATGCGCGGCGTGCCCATGCCCATCTTCCCCTCTCCAATGCTTGCTCTTGCCTGCTTATGCCGACATACATCATCTTATCACGAATCATATAGTATATTGTTTGGCGCAGAAGCCAAGCGGGAGGGATGGTTATGAATGGAGCCGCGCGGTCCAGGGTCAGGCTGGGCCTGATCTTCCTGTTGTTCATCATCAGCGCGATCGCTTTTCTCGACCGCACCAACATCTCCGTCGCGGGGGTGGAGATGCGGAAGGAATATGCCATCGACCAGGTGCAGCTGGGCTGGGTCTTCAGCGCCTTCCTGATCGGCTATGCGCTGTTCCAGGTGCCAGCGGGCTGGCTCGCCGCGCGCTACGGTCCCCGCATCGTGCTGACCGGCGCGCTGCTCTGGTGGGGCGTGTTCACCGCGGCGACGGCGCTCATCCATCCGGAGGGCAGCGCCGCGCTGCTGCTGCTGGCGCTGACCCGCTTCGCGCTCGGCATCGGCGAGTCGGTCGTCTATCCGTGCGGCAACCAGTTCCTGTCGCGCTGGATACCGGCGCAGGAGCGCGGCAAGGCGAACGGGTGGATCTTCGCCGGGGTGGGCGCCGGCTCCGGCATCACGCCGCCGCTGATCACCGCGATCATCCTGTGGGGCGGCTGGCGCGCATCCTTCTATGCCTGCGCGGCAATGGGCCTTGCCGCCGCCGCGGTCTGGTTCTGGCTCGCGCGGGACCGGCCACAGGAGCATCCGTCGGTGAACGCAGCCGAACTCGCGCATATCGAGGCGGGCCTGCCCCCTGCCAAAACGGCGTCGGCCGGACCCATTCCCTGGGGCGCCATATTTTCCAGCCGCAATGTCTGGGGCCTGTTCGTCAGCTATTTCGCCTTCGGCTATGTGATCTGGATCTTCTTCAGCTGGTTCTTCATCTATCTTGCCGAAGCGCGGCATCTGGATGTCAAATCCAGCGCTGTCTTCTCCATGCTGCCCTTCCTGTGCATGACCTTCGGCTGCCTGCTGGGCGGGGTCATCAACGACCGGGTGTCGGCGCGCTACGGCCTTTATTGGGGACGCTCCGGGCTGGGCGTGCTCTCCTTCGTGCTGACCGGCCTGTTCCTGGCCAGCGGATCGATGGTGGACAATGCGCCGCTCGCGGTGCTGATCCTGGCCGGGGGGGCAGGGGCGATCTACCTCTCGCAAAGCTCCTTCTGGTCGGTGACGGCGGACATAGCGGGCCCGCATAGCGGCGTCGTGTCCGGCTTCATGAACATGGGGTGCCAGATCGGCGGGGCGCTGACCTCCACCCTGACGCCGATGATCGCCGCGCAATTCGGCTGGACCGCCGCCTTCATCGCGGGGGCCGGCGTGGTGCTGGCGGGCGTGCTCGCCTGGGTGATCGTGGACCCGAACCGGCTGCTGGAGCAGCCGGCCGGGGAAGGCGCCCGGACGCCTATTGGCGGCGCGACAGCCTGACGGTGAAGGGCTTGCGCCCTTCCATGTCGAAGAAGGTGGTGCCGAACGGCGTGCGGCGGACATGGATCGCCGCCCCGACGGGCGGCGGCGGCGCGACGGTCGTCGTGTCGTAGGCGGTGCCGTCCTCCAGCTCCAGCCGGTGATAGCCGTGCCGCAGCGGGATCGCCGCCTTCAAGCGGCTGTCGAAATCCGTGCGGCTCTTGAGGGCGTCGCGACGGTCCTGATAGCTGTTGATCGCAGCCGCCGATGCCGCGGCGGGGGGCGCGGGGACGGGAATCGGGCGGCTGTCCTGCGCGGCCCGGCCAGACCGGCGATCGTAGCAGGCCAGGCGTTCCGACGGGTCGTCCAGACGCGCGCAGCCATCTTCCTGCGCCAGCGCGACACATTGCGGAAACAACGCAATCCCGCCGATCACGGCCAGTTTCCAGATGTGTTTCACGCCCTTCTCCTCTTTTCATGTGATAATTTGTTTGACTAATGCTCTAACATCATATCCTATATGATCAAATGCAAGACGCAAAAGTCTGCTCAAGGGGAGGATTGATGGCAATCATAAAGGCCGCATTCTATCTGTGTTCGCCCGCCCTGCTCATCCTGGGTGCGTCGGCCCAGACATCTGCGCCGGCACCGTCTGCGCCGCCCGCCCGCCCGCCCATGGAAAATGCCTGGTCGCCCAAGCGGACGCCGCCGCGCGCCTATGACGCGCCCAATCGTCCCTGGTGGAAGCTCGCCGACATCCTTGCCGCGCACAAGGGCCAGAAAAGCTGGACGCACGCCATCGTCCGCAACCGCGATCTGGAGGCGGACTGGCACCAGATGGCGGCCGGGCAGCGCACCGAACCGCTGATGTATGCCGACAATGCGACCGCCCTCATCGTCTGGGGCGGGCAGCTCCGGGTGAGCATCAAGGGGCAGGAACCCTTCGTCGCGGTCAAGGGCGGAGAGGTCAATATTCCCTTCCGCCTGCCTTTCACCCTGGAAAGCGTGGGCGACGAGCCGGCGCTGTGGCTGGAGGTGCACGGCGCGGGCGACGTGCCGCTCTATCCCGCCGCGACCAGGCCGGACAAGCCCAGGGACGTGCCGGGCTTCACCTATGTGAAGGCCGCGTTGATGGGCGGCGACGGGCATTATGGCGCCGCCGACCGGCCTTATCTCGATTATTACAAGGATGTGGTGACCGGCGGGCAAAGAGCCGGCGCATTCATCGCCGGCGATCATCTGTTCGTGAACAATATTCGCGGAAAGGGCATCAAGACTCCGCCGGCCAGCGATCTTGGCCATTTCCACTTCGGCTATGATGAATTCTGGTTCATCATGGAAGGCAATGTCGATTACCAGATCGAAGGCGTGCCGTTCTTCACCGCGTCGCCCGGCGACGTCGTGACCGCCGCCCAGGGCCGGTGGCATCGCGCCAGCTTCGGCGGGCAGCCGGGGCAGATGGCCACGCGCGTCGCGATCAACCCTTATCCCCGCGGCTTGCACAGCTTCCAGCCGCACTGAACCGCGCCCCTCGGGGCCATCGTCAATACCCCGGAATCCGGAGACTTTCAGCCTCCGGACAGCCATAAACTCACATAAAAATCCTATAGTATATGATAATGAGGGAGAGAGCCATGTTGGGAGAATATCTGCCTGCACGATTGAACAGTTCGCTGATCGCGATCGCGGCGGCGATGGTGGCCGGCCAGCCCGTGCTGGCCCAAGACAATGCGACGATCGCGCCGCCGCCCCAGAACAGCCAGTCGGTAACGGACAGCGACATCGTCGTCACCGGTTCCGCCATTCGGGGCGTGGCGCCCGTCGGGTCCAACCTGATTTCGGTGGGCCAGGATACGATCGAGAAGACCGCGCCCGTCAACGTGTCGCAACTCGTCAACACCGTGCCGTCCATTTCCACGGCCGGTTCGGTCGCGCAGGGCGAGAATGCCTATTCCTATTATTCGCCGCAGATCCACAGCCTTGCGGGATCGTCGTCCAACACCACTCTGGTGATCCTGGACGGCCTGCGCCTGCCCGGCGGCGGCACGCAGTTCGCCCAGACCGACCCCAACATCATCCCGGTCAGCGCGATCCAGCGGGTCGAGGTGCTGGCCGACGGCGCATCGTCCGTTTACGGGTCGGACGCGGTCGCGGGCGTGGTCAACTTCATCACCCGGCGGACCTTCGACGGGTTCGAGGCGAATGCGCAGGCGGGCTTTGCCGACAGCTATCACAATACCAACTTCAACTTCATCTGGGGCAAGAAGTGGGACACGGGCGGCGTCTATGTCGCGGGCTCCTATTCCGACCAGTCGGAACTGAAGAACAGGGACCGCCGCTTTTCCAGCCTGGGCGATTATCGTCCGGTCGGCGGCACCAACACCAACAGCTATCAGTGCAGCCCCGCGACGATCATCGCGCCGGGGGTCAGCGGCGTCTTCCTTTCGCCTGGCGCGACGACGACAGTTCCCAATATTCAGGCGAACGCGCCCTGCAACAATTCGGTCTACGCCAATCTTCTGCCTTCGCAGTTCCGCGCGAATGCGATGATCAAGGTCACGAACGATTTTTCGGACAAGTTCACCGTCACCGCGATGATGAACTATAACCGCCAGGAAACGCATAATGCGTCCGGACCCGGCGGCCTGACCAACGCCACCGTATTCGGTCCCGGATCGGGCCGGGGCGGCCAGATCAACCCCTTCTACCAGGCGCCCGCGGGCGCGCCCGGCGCCACGCAGCAGACGGTCACATGGCTCGCCCTGCTGCCCGACGCGGATTATGGCGAACAGGAATCGCAGTCGGATTCGATCTATTCGACCGCCGTCGCGGAATATCATGTCAATGACGACTGGACGCTGACCTTCAGCGACGCCTTCGGCTGGAACCGCTCGGCGCTCAACACCGTCAACGGCTTCTGTTCCGCCTGCGCCCTGCTGGCGCTGAACGGCACGGCGCAGTTGAGCGGCAGCACCACGGCGACCGACATTCCGGGCCAGAACGTCATCGCGCTCAACCTGCCGCTGACGGCGGCGAACGCGCTGGACGTCTGGCGGCCCTTCGACGGCACCAACCGGACTTCCGAAGCGGTCATCCGCTCGCTCTATCGCAACAATAGCGAAAATACGAACTACAACACCTTCAACCAGATGAAGCTCGACCTCAACGGGTCGCTGTTCAATCTTCCCGCGGGCAAGCTCAAGATCGCGGTCGGCGGCGAATATCTCTGGTATGAACAGACCCAGAAGATCACGGGCTCCAACAATACCGGCCCGACCACGACCGGTTCGAACTTCCGCGTCTATAACTACAAGCGCGACGTGAAGTCGCTTTACGCCGAACTCTATATTCCGGTCGTTTCACCGGATATGGGCATTCCGCTGGTGCACAGTTTCGACCTCAGCATCTCCGGCCGCTACGACAGCTATAGCGACGTGGGATCGACCACCAATCCGAAGTTCGCCGCGAACTGGGAGCCGGTGGAGGGCGTCAAGCTGCGCGGCAACTATTCCCGCGCCTTCGTGGCGCCGCCGACAGCAGTGATCGGCGATCCGACGCAGGGCTATCTCTACGCATCCGGCAGCGTCGGCGTGAACGGCACGCAGATCGCCGTGCCCATCGCCAACTATCCCGATGTGGCGAACATCCCCGGCGTGCAGTGCAATGCGACCACCTGCACCATCGGCACGCCGGCGATCCAGGGCATGCGGCGCCAGCTGGGCGGCGGCTTTTCCAACATGACCCCGCAAAAGGGCCGCAGCTGGTCGGCGGGCATCGACCTGGCGCCGCGCTTCCTGCCCGGCTTCACCGCCGCCTTCACCTATTTCCACAACAAGTTCATCGGCGGCGTCTCCTCCCCCAGCCCCAGCGCCATCGTGAACTCGGCGGGGCTGCGCAACCTGCTGACCATCTGTCCGCAGACCTGTTCGCAGGCGCAGATCGACGAGTTCGCCAATATCGCCAATGGCGCGACGGTGTCGGGCGCGATCCCGCCGCAGGTCTATTTCCTGATCGACCAGAGCAGCCGCAATGCGCTCAACCTGACGGTGGAGGGGATCGACGGGCAGTTCAACTATCGCACGGAGATCGGTGAACTGGGCAGCTTCGTGATCGGCACGGGCTTCACCTACTTCACGAAGTTCCGGCAGAATTTCGGCGGCGGTACGGACTTCAGCATCCTCAACACTTCCGGTTACAACACCACCTTCCCGTCGGTGCGGTTCAAGAACCGCGCACAACTGGGCTGGGCCAAGGATGGATTGTCCGCCGATCTGTTCTGGAAC
The DNA here is from genome assembly GCF_002894065.1 of Sphingobium sp. SA916. Lineage (NCBI taxonomy): Bacteria > Pseudomonadati > Pseudomonadota > Alphaproteobacteria > Sphingomonadales > Sphingobiaceae > Sphingobium > Sphingobium sp. SA916. The sequence continues at coordinate 3,642 of NZ_LXYF01000050.1, read as the reverse complement.
CATACGGGTTCCTACCGCAACTGGATCAGCACGACGGTGGAACCGATCATCGTCAATTCGATCGGCAACCCGATCGGCGGCGGCGACAAGGTCAAGGCCAACGACACGTTCGACCTGCACCTGCAATATGAATTCCAGGGTGAAAGCTTCGCCCGGGGATGGCAGATCTATGTCGACGCCCAGAACATCTTCGACAAGAACCCGCCCTTCTACAACGGCAACACCAACGGCATATTGGGCGGCGCATGGGGCTATAACGGCTTCGTGTCAAACCCGATCGGGCGCATGGTTTCGGTGGGCCTGCGCATCCGCATGTAATCCCTTCGCCGGGTCGCATGGAGAGGGCTCCGGAGCATGCATGCTCCGGAGCCCTTTTCACATCGGAGGATGGCGGTTCAGGAAAAGGGCGTGGCGAATTCCAGGCGGATGCCCCCCGGAATGAAGACCAGGAAGTGCCGGGTGGCCGATCCGGCGCGGATCGGGCCGGGCGGGGCGTCGACCACCACCTCCGGATGGGCGCGCACCTTCTCCCACGCGGTGTCCAGCGCTGCATCGTCAGCCACCGCGAGCGAGAGATGGTGCAGCCCGATATTGGCCCGCCGGTCGAAGGCCCGGGCGCTCAGCGGATCGGCGGCGCGCCAGAGGGTGAGGAGGATCGCGCCGTCCGACAGGAAGATGGAGGGATAATCGGGAACGCCGCCCACCTCGTCGAAGCCGAGCACGCCGCAGAAGAAGGCCCGCGCCTGGTCGAGATCGGGCACCGTCAGCCCGACATGATGGACGCCGCGCGTGAGTTTGTCTTTCATGATTTCTATCCTTCCAGTTCGGCAATGCGTGCGCGAAGCCGGTCGATCTCGTCCACCAGGGGGGCGGTGAGGCGCTCGATCTCCTTCTGCGTGAAGCGCGGGGTGATATGTTGCGGACAGTTCCAGTCGAAGCCCACGACATCGATCAGGAAGGCGCGCTCAGGTTCGACGCCATAGCCGGGCGTCATCAGCGCCGCGATGGTCGCCGGATCGTCGCTGCCATGGGCATGGCCGATCAGCTTCAGGCGGCGGCGGTTGGGATAGTCCATCAGGAACAGGGACACCCGGTCGTCGGCGGCGAGGTTCGAGGCCGAGAGATATTGGCGGTTGCCCCGATAATCGGCAAAGCCGATCCGGTTGTCCCCGATCCGCCGCAGGAAGCCGGCCGGGCCGCCGCGATGCTGGACGTAAGGCCAGCCATCCTCGCTGACGCTGGCCATGTAGAAGCTGTCGCGGGCGGCGATGAAATCCGCCTCCCGGTCGGTGAGCATGTCGGCCGCGCCCGCATTCGCCTCCATGCGCGCATAGGAAGCGCGCGAACCGGCGGCTTCCTGCATGGCGCGTGCGCCGTTGCCGAACATGGTGTGGAGATAGACCTGTGCCATGCCGGACAAGCTAAGCCATTGCGCGCTGCATGATAATGGCCGATGATTGGCTTTCACTGTTTCAGTTTGGGGAATAATGGATCGCTTCGATGCCCTGTCCGCTTTCGTCGCGGTGGCCGACCAGCGCGGCTTCGCCGCCGCAGCGCGCAAGCTGGGCATGTCCCCGCCCGCCGTCACCCGCGCCGTCGCCGCGCTGGAGCGGCATCTGGGCGTGACGCTGTTCCACCGCTCCACCCGCGCGGTGTCGCTGACGGACGAAGGTGCGGCCTTTCTGGACCGGGCGCGGCGGATCATGTCCGAGCTGCGGGAGGCCGAGCAGATCGTCATGGGCGGCCGGTCGGCGCCGCGCGGCCAGCTTTACGTGACCGCTCCGGTGATGTTCGGGCGACTGCATGTGCTGCCTGCCATAGGCGCGCTGCTGGCGGCTCATGACGGGCTGAGCGCGCGCATGATGCTGATCGACCGCAATGTCCGCATCGTCGAGGAAGGGATCGACGTGGCCGTGCGGATCGGGCCGCTGGCCGACAGCGCGCTGCGGGTGATGAGCATCGGCTCGGTGCGGCAGACCATCGTGGCCAGCCCCGCCTATCTGGCTGCGCATGGCGTTCCGGCGACGCCGGCCGATCTGGCCGGCCATCGCTGCATCGTCGGCAGCGGCATCAGGATCGGCGCCGCCTGGCGTTTCGGCGGGAAGGCGGAAAGCACGGTCGAGGTCGCTCCCCGCCTGACCGTCAATACGATCGACGGCACGATCGCGGCGGCCGAGGCTGGGGTGGGAGTGGCCAATGTCCTGAGCTACCAGGCTGCGGAGGCGGTCGCGGCCGGGCGGCTCGTCCGGCTGCTGGAGGACCACGCGCCGCCGCCCGTGCCGGTCAGCCTGCTCTACGACGCCGGGCGCGCGGCAATGCCCGCTGTGCGGCTGTTCCTGGAGGCGATGCGCGAGCGGGCGCGGCAGGGGTCGTGGGATTGATGGCGGGAAACGCCTGGCCGGAATCGCTCCTGCCGCGCCCGGCTTGGGGTATTTTGCATCGATACGGTGATCGCGCGCGCCGCCGGCACGCATTCTAAAAGGATCGCCGCCGATCCCCGCGATCAGGGGCAGGGATCGGGCAGTTCGCGATGGATCGCTTCGATGGCGGCCAGCGCATCTGCATCCAGGCGGACGTCGACGCTGGCGAGATCCATCTTGAGCTGCTCCAGCGATGTCGCGCCGATGATCGTCGACGTGACGAAGGGCCGGCTGTTGACGAAGGCCAGCGCCAGTTGCGCCGGGGGCAGGCCATGGGCCTGCGCGACGGCGACATAGCGCGCGCTGGCGGTCGGCTGTCCGGGCAGGTCGTACCGCACGAACTGGCGGCTCACGTCCCTGCGCGAACCCGCGGGAATGCGGCCGCCCAGATATTTTCCCGTCAGATTGCCGCCGGCCAGAGGGGAATAGGCGAGCAGCGACACCTGTTCCCGCAGCGCATATTCCGACAACCCATGTTCGAAGGTGCGGTTGAGCAGATTATAGGCATTCTGGATCGAGGCGACGCGCGGCCATTCCTTCTCACGCGACAGGCGCAGATATTCGGACACGCCCCAGGGGGTTTCGTTGGAGACGCCGAAATGGCGGATCTTTCCTGCCCGCACCAGGTCGGCCAGCGCGCCCAGCGTTTCCTCTATGGGCACGGTGTCGGGCGTATCGTCCAGTCGCGTGAGGCCGCGAGCGCCGAAGGACGGCACCGGCCTGTCGGGCCAGTGCACCTGGTAAAGATCGATATAGTCGGTGCGCAGCCGGCGCAGGCTGTCCTCCACCGCCTGTTCGACATTGCGCCGGTCGAGCCGGTTGTTGCCGCCGCGAAATTCCCGCACGGCGTCGCGGGTGGGACCGGCGATCTTGGTGGCGACTATGACGTCGTCCCGCCGCTTCCGGCCCGCGATCCAGTTGCCGATATAGGTTTCGGTCAGGAACTGCGTCTCGCGGGATACGGGCGTCACCGGATAGGCCTCCGCCGTGTCGATGAAGTTGACGCCGTGGCCCACCGCGTGGTCGAGCTGCTCATGCGCCTCCGCCTCGCTGTTCTGCGAGCCCCATGTCATGGTGCCGAGGCAGATCAGGCTGACTTCGATCCCGGTGCGTCCCAATGTGCGATATTCCATTCCGTATCCCTATATGAAGCTGGCCTCCGCCCATTCTCCTTAGACGCTGGAGGCGGCAGGACACTCAAGATAATTTCATAAAGCGTTGA